>JAAZOP010000550.1 GCA_012797735.1 Myxococcales bacterium | reverse complement strand
GGTGCCGGGCGGCGCCGGCGCTGCGGGCGCGGCCCAGGACGTCGTCGTGGAATAGCCGGGAGGAGGCGCGATGCGCGGCGAAGACGTTCGGCACCGGAACCCGACGGGACGCCCGCGCCCGCTCGTCCCGCTCGTCGCGCTGGCGCTGCTGCTCGGCCTCGGGCTCCGCCCCGGATGCGACTGCGACCGCGGCGACTGCGACGGCGAGGAGATCTGCGACTGGCTGGACAACGACTGCGACGGCCTCGTCGACGAGGGCTTCGTCGTCCCCGACGGGCGCTACTCGACCGTCGAGAACTGCGGCGGCTGCGGCGTGCGCTGCGCCGACGTGTTCCCCACGGCGTCCGAGACGGCGTGCGTCGCCGACGGCGACGGCACGGGCTTCCGTTGCGAGCTGGTCGCCTGTCCCGACGGCACGCGGCTCGGGGGCGCCGGCGTTTGCGTCCCGGACGTCGATGCGCTCTGCCTGCCCTGCGAGCGGGACGGCGACTGCGCGGTGTGGGCGGAGGGCGCGCTGTGCCTCGCCACCGATTCCGGCCAGCGGCGCTGCGCGATGCCGTGCCTCACCGCGGTCGGGTGCGCGCCGGGGTTCGAGTGCGCACCGGCGGCATCGGGAGAGGGGCACGGCTGGTGCCGGCCGACGAGCGGCGTCTGCGGCTGCACCGCCGAGACCGCGGGCGTGTCGTTCGCCTGCCGGCTGGAGACGGCCGGCGGGCAGGTCTGCGAGGGCTCCGCGCTGTGCGACGGCGAAGCGCTCGGCCCGTGTCTCGCGTCGTTCCCGGAGCAGTGCAACGGGATCGACGACGACTGCGACGAGCGCACCGACGAGGATTTCCGCGTCGCGAGCGGGGCGTACGTGCACCCGGACCACTGCGGGGAGTGCAACCGTCCGTGCGTTCCGCCGGGACCGCACATGGTCGCCGAGTGCCTCGAGGGGCCGCCGGTCACGTGCGAGCGGCGCTGCGCGGAGAACTTCGTCGACCTCGACGGGATCCCCGCCAACGGGTGCGAGTGCGAGCGGACGGTGGGGACGTGGCCGCCGCGGCGGCTGGGGGTCGACGCCGACTGCGACGGCACGATCGACGACTCGAACGCCTTCATCTTCGTCACGCCTTCCGGGAGCGACGCCAACCCGGGCACGCTGGTGCTGCCGATGCGGACGATCCCGGCGGCGCTGGCCCGCGGCGCGGCGACGGGCAAGCACGTGCTGGTGGCGTGGGGCCGGTACGCGGGGCCGGTCGAGCTGGTCGCGGGCGTCGGGCTGTTCGGCGGCTACGCGCCGGACTTCTCGGACCGCGACCCGGCGATCTACCCGGTGGTGATCGAGAACGCCGCCGCCGACGGCCGGCCGCTCCTGGTGTGCCGCGAGATCGCGGCGGCGGCGGAGGTCGATGGGCTGACGATCCAGGGGAGCGACGCGACGACGCCCGGCGCGGGCGCGACGGCCGTGTACCTCGACCGGTGCGGCGAGGCGGTGCGGTTGTCGAACCTGATCGTCTACGCGGGGCGCGGCGCCGACGGCGCTGCGGGGGCCTCGTCGTCGCAGAACCTGGCGCGCTGGGGGCTGTCGTCGCTGCGCGACCTCGACGGGCGCCCCGGCGCGGCGGGCGGGGAGGGCGTCGTGGCGGGGACGACCCGTTGCCGCGGCCTCCGGGTCGCCGGCGGGGCTCCCGGACGCCGCTCCTGCCCCGGAACCGGCAACGTGCTCGACGGCGGCGCGGGCGGCGACGCGGTCTGCCCCGCCACCGGCTGCGTGGTCGGCGAGCCGTGCGGGAACGCGGGGTGCGAGGACTTCGAGGTCGACGGCGAATGCGACCGGGAGGCGATGCTGGCCGACGCGGTGCCCAATCCGCCGGCGGGCGACGGCTCGGGGCCGGGCGCCGGGGCGGCCGGCGAGCGGACCTACGATGCGATCATCCGGGAGTACACGATGCTGTGCATCGTCGGCGTCTCGTTGCCGCGCGTCGGCGGCAACGGCGGACGCGGCGCGCCGGGCGCGGCGGGGACGGGCGGCGCCGGCTGCGCCCCATGCGCGCGGCAACCATGGGCGAAGGCGCCTGACGGATCGCTTCGGCGTGCTCAGTGCCGGCGAATTTCTGCGCCTG
>JAAZOP010000549.1 GCA_012797735.1 Myxococcales bacterium | reverse complement strand
GCCGGCCGCTCCGGCCGGAGCGCCGGCCGGCTCCGCGCCGCCCTTCGGTTTCGCCACCGCGTCCGTGGCGGCTCCGCCCGCCCGCTCCTCGGCCGTGCCGGTCGTCCCGGACGGGACGGACCTCTCGCGCGACGAGTTCGACCGCTACCTGCGCGGGCTGCGCTGGAAGAAGCGCATCGGCTGGAGCTTCGTCGGCCTGCTGGTGGCGGGCGGCGCCGTGGCGGCGTTCGTGGTCCCGCCGATGTTCGAGCAGCCTCCCGGTCCGCTGACCGAGGAGGTGGAGCCGAACAACGCGCCGTCCGCCGCCAATCGCGTGACGCTCGACACCACTGTCGCCGGCACGATCGGTCGCCGCCAGGGCCCGACGGAGGGCGATGCGGACTGGTACCGCGTCGAGATCCGCCCGCTGCGCAAGGGAGTGCTCCGGGTCGATCTGTCCGGCATCCCGGGACTGGACCTGCGCCTCGATCTGTTCGATGCGTCCGGCGGCGAGCCGATCGCGACGGGGAACCGCGGCGGGCCCGGAGCCGCCGAATCGATCCCCGGCGTGCTGGTCGACGGGATGGTCTACTTCGTCCGCGTCTCGGAGTCCCTGGAGGGCGACGCGGTGCCGTCGGAGCGGATTTCGGACCGCTACACCGTGAAGGTGCGGCATCTGCCGTCCGAGCAATGGGAGGGCGAGCCGAACGACGACCCGGCCACGGCGCTGGCGCTGGCGCCCGGAGCGTCGATCCGGGGGTGGATCGAGGTCGAATCCGACCGGGACCGGTACTGCGTGCCGGGTTCGAGCGGGGCGGTACCGAAGGTGGTCGTCGCGCCGCCGCCCGGTCTGGACGTGGCGCTCGAGACGAGCGGCCAGATCGTGAACGCCGGCGCCGCGGGGGCGCCGGAAACGGCAACGCTGGCGCCGACCGACCCGTGCCTGTCGGTGCTGCTGGCCCCGGGGGCGGCGCCCGAAGGACGGGCCGCGGTGGGGCCCGACGAACCGTACCAGCTCGATGTCCGCTGAGCGCCCGTCCGAGCCGCGGGTGGCGGACCGCGACGGAACGCGGCCGGATGGGTGGGGTGTGCCCGACCGGACGCTGCGCCTGGAGGACCTGGACTACGACCTGCCGCGGGAGCGGATCGCGCAGCGGCCGGCGGCGGCGCGCGACGCGGCCCGCCTGCTGGTCGTCCGGCGGGGCGCGAATGCCGTGGAGCACGCGACGGTGCGCGACCTGCCGCGGCTGCTTCCGCCGCGCACGACGGTGGTGGTCAACGACACGCGCGTGATCCCGGCCCGCCTGCGCGGAACCCGCCGCGCGACCGGCGGCAGGGCCGAGTTGCTGCTCGTGCGGCGGCTGGAGCGCCCCGGGCCGCGTCTCGAGCGCTGGTCGGCGCTGTTGCGGACGCGCGGGCGGCCGCATCCGGGCGAGACCCTCGCCCTCGACACGCTCGACGCCCGGCTCCTCGAACGGCGCGGCGGCGGCGCCTGGATGATCGAGCTGACGCCGGCGGACGCCGGCGAGACCGTGGAGGGAGCGCTCGCCCGCGGCGGCCTGCCCCCGCTGCCGCCGTACATCCGGCGCGAGCCGGATCCGGCGGACCTCGAGCGCTACCAGACGGTCTATGCCGAGCGGCCCGGGGCGGTGGCGGCGCCCACGGCGGGCCTGCACTTCACCCCCGAACTGCTGGCGCGGCTGGCGGCGGACGGCCACGAACTGGTCCGGGTGACGCTGCACGTCGGCCCGGGGACGTTCAAGCCGATCGCCGCGCCGACGCCGGCGGAGCACGTGCTCGAGCCGGAGTGGGCCGAGCTGTCGGCGGAGGCGGCCGGGCGGATCTCGGCGGCGCGGGCCGCGGGGCGGACGGTCCTGGCGGTGGGCACCACCGTGGTGCGCACCCTGGAGACCGCCGCGGCGGCTCGGCCGCCCGTCGACGCGCGCGCCCCGCTCCATCCCTGGTCCGGCGAGACGGGGTTGTACCTGCTGCCCGGCCACTGCTTCCGGGCGCTCGACGCACTGCTGACCAACTTCCACCTGCCGCGCACCTCGCTCCTGGCCCTCGTGATGGCGTTCCACGGCGTCGAACCGACGCGGGCCGCGTATGCCGAGGCGATCCGCGCCGGCTACCGGTTCTACTCGTACGGCGATGCGATGCTGGTGCTGCCGGAGGAATTTCGATGACGCACGACCCGGCCCGGATCGAGATCCGGGCGCGCTGCGGCGACGCCCGCGCGGGCGTCCTGCGGGTGCGGGGGCTGGAGGCGCCGACGCCGCTGTTCATGCCCGTCGGCACGCTCGGGGCCGTCAAGGCGATGTCGCCCGAGGAGGTCTGGGCCAACGGCACCCGCATCGTGCTCGGAAACACCTTCCACCTGCTGCAGCGACCGGGTCTCGAGCCGCTGGCGCGGCTCGGCGGGCTGCATCGCTTCATGGGGTGGGACGGGGCGATCCTGACCGATTCCGGGGGGTACCAGGTGTTCTCGCTGGCCGAGCGACGGACGGTCGAGGACGACGGCGTGTCGTTCGCCTCGCCGCTCGACGGGTCGCGGATCGTGCTGACGCCGGCGACGGTGGTGGCGGCGCAGCGGGCGATCGGGTCGGACATCGCGATGGTGCTCGACGAGTGTCCGCCGGCGGAGGCGCCGCGGGAGATCGTCGAGGCCGCGGTGCGGCGCACGACGCGCTGGGCCGAGCGGTCGCTGGCGGAGCCGCGGGCCCCGGGACAGGCGCTGTTCGGCATCGTCCAGGGCGCGCTGGAGATCGATCTGCGCCGCGCGCACCTCGAGACCCTCGCGGCCCTCCCGTTCGACGGCCTGGCGCTGGGCGGGTTCTCGGTCGGCGACACGCCCGAGCGGCGGGACGGCGTGTTGGCGGCGGTCGCGCCGCGGATGCCGGCGGACCGGCCGCGCTACCTGATGGGGCTGGGGACGCCGTGGGACCTGTTCTGGGCCGTGCGGTGCGGGATCGACATGTTCGACTGCGTGCTGCCGACGCGCAACGCGCGCAACGGGCAGGCGTTCACGGCGGCCGGCCGGGTCTCGATCAAGCAGGCGCGGTACCGGGAAGACCCGCGACCGCTGGAAGACGGGTGCGGCTGTCCGGCCTGCCGGCGCTTCTCCCGGGCGTACCTGCGACACCTGTACGTCTGCGGCGAGATCCTCGCGGCGCGGGCCCTGACGGCGCACAACCTGTGGTTCTTCGAGCGGTGGATGGCGGGGCTGCGGGCGGCGATCCGCGACGGCACGCTCGACGCCCTGGCGGAGTCGGCCCGGCGGGCGACGGGACCGGCCGGCTGACCGGGCGACGTTGCGGTGCGCCGGCCGCCGGAACCGCCGGCTCGGCTATCGCTTCCGTCCTTCGTACCGCGACGGGCAGCCGGTGGTGACGACGGAGGCGCGGAAGGTCCCGTCGGCCTGGAGCCGTCCGTCGGCGACGACGTCGCGGCCGGGAACGTCGAACCCGCCGGGGAGGGCATCGTCCGGCGCGACGACGACGAGCCGGGCGCCGCGGCTCTCGATCACGAAGCGCGTCGCGCCCGGCTCCGCCGGGGCGCGGCTGCCCGCGACGAAGGTACCGGAGACCTTGATCCACCGGCCTTGGAGCGCGTCGCGCGCGGCGAGCACCTCATCGACGAAGCGGAAGGTGACGGAACCGACGGAGAAGGCGTCGAGGACGAGGTAGACGGCGGCGGTGGCGACGAGCAGGCCGGCGACGGCGAGCGCGGCGCGGACGCGCGGTCGTCTCGGATCGGCGGTGTCGGCGGGCATGGCGTTCGGCCGGATCGGCTCAGGAGGGGTCTTCGAGGGTGGGTTCGACACGGCGCAGGACGTCGAGGAATCGATCGCCGTTCTTCTCGAAGGAGAGGAAGCGCAGGCCCATCCCGCGGGGACGGCCGGCCGCGGGACTCTCGGCCCGCCAGACCACCTCCACCTCCGCCACGACCTCGTCGCCGATCTCCGGGCTGTACCAGGCGAGGCGGGCGCGCTGTCCGACATCGAGGGTGATGGCGGTGCGGAGGAACGCCCCGCCCTCGGCGGCGTTGGCGAAATGCACGTACAGCGTCAGTCGGTCGCCCTCGCACCAGCAGGGGCGATCGAAGGGGACGCGGCGGTGCCGACGTCGGTCGCGCGGATTCTCCGTCACCCGCTCGCCGCCTCCTGCCCCCAGTCCCCCAGCCGAGAGTAGTGTACGTGAGCTTCCGCGGACTGTCCAGCCTTCGGCCGACGGCCAAGCTCGACAGGTCGCCGCGCATCCGGTAGACTGACGTGCCATGAAGAAGATCGTCGTGCCGATCGCGGTAGTGGGGCTTCTCGGAACGATCGTCGGTCTGACCGCCGCCGGCGGGGGCTGCAAGGACGAGTCGTGCACGAAGGACACCGACTGCGAGATGCCGTACGTCTGCATCAAGTCCGCCTGCGTGCTCCCGGGGACGGTGGTCGATGTCCCGGTGACGGACGTGCCGGAGGACCTGCCGGAGGTCGACGGGGACGTGCCGACGGCGGACGGCGACGCGGACGGGGACGAGGGGGCGGTCGAGGTGCCGGAGGACGGGGACGCGCCCGACGAAGGGGTGGAGGACGACGCGGGCGGCGGCTGCCGGCCGGTGACCAGCGCTCCGTTCAACATCGTGCCGGCGGCGGCGGACGGCGACGAACGGCCGGTGTCGCTGCGCTCCGGCGCCGGATTCGTGTTCTTCGGCCGGCCCCCGGGACCCGTCGCCGCGGACGGGCTGCGGTTCCAGCGCGTGAACCTCGACGGTTCGGCCGCCGGCGTGGCGATGTGGACCTTGTCCTCGGTGGAGATCTCGCCGTTCCATCCGCTGGTGGAGCTGCCGTCGGGGAGTTTCGCGACGGCGTTCCAGGTGCCCGAGGGTGCGGGCCCCGGCATCTGGCTCAAGATCGTGCCGTCGAGCGGCACGGGGGGCGAGGTCCCGCGGCAGGTGCCGGGCACGAACGGCAGTTCCGGCGAACCGACGATCACCTTCGACGGCACGGACCTGGTGGTCGCCTGGACCCACACGGAAGCGGGAACGGTGGAGGTGCGCGCGCAGCACTTCGTCGCCGCCACCGGCGTCGCCATCGACTCGCCGGTGACGGTGGCCACGGGACCGTCGGGCACGCGGGAGCCGCGCATCGCCTGGGGTACGACGCGGCATGCGCTGGCCTACTTCGACGGTTCCGACGGCGCCCTGCACGTTCTGATGCTCGACGGCACCCTCACCGAGACCGCCGAGTACACCATCCCGCCGCCCTCCGGTCACAGCCTGGTCGGCTATCCGTCGCTGGTCTGGAACGGGACCGAGTTCGGCCTGGCGTGGGAGACGCGCGGAACGGTCAGCGCCAAGCTCCACCTGGCGACCTTCATGCCCGACGCGGAGCCCGTGGAGCACGAGGTGCTTTCCGACGTGCCGCTGTCCGGCACCGAACTGGGCCAGGTGTCGCTGGCCTGGGGCGACCTGACGAGCGAGTGGGGGCTCGCGTGGCGCTACACGCAGACCTCCCGGGTGAGCATCGCCTTGGCCCGGATCGACGCCGTGGACTTCCACCGGATCGCGGGCCCGGTGGACATCCGGCCCGAGTCGACCACGGCGTGGCACCCCAGCCTGGCCTACAACAACGGCTTCTACATGGTTTCGTGGATCGAGCAGTCGGGGACGACCTACCCGATCTACGAGGCGACGCACGGCTGCACGCCGACGCCCTGAGCTTCGGCGGGCCCGCCTCCTACAAACCGCGCATCAACTCGTTGAGCGCCCACAGGATGCGGGCGCGGACGCGGAGGAACTGCAGGCCGACGAGGAACCCGCCCTGGGGGTTCTTCTGGCTCCAGCGCACCTCGCCATCGACCACGCACTCCTCGCCGAGCGTGGGCAGAACCAGGTGCACCTTGACCTTCGTGCCGAACGGCAGGTCGCCGTCGAGCCACGCGCGGACGCCGCCCGCCGACAGGTTCACCGACTCGCCCGTGAACTGCTGCTCGCCGGCCTCGACCAGGAGAGGCAGGACGATGTCCTTCCGATCGTGAACGCGCTTCTCTTCGCCCACCGAGCCGCTCCTAGCGCCCCGCCCCGGAGCGACGGCCGGCACCGTCGCCTTCCCGACCTACCTCTAGCCCGCGGGAGACAACGCTGTCAATGCGCCTGGTACCCCAGCTTGGTTCCCGGACGCACGTAGACGGAGATGATCGATACGCCGTGATGCGTCAGCACCGTGGTCGGGGCCGAGATCCCGTAGGCCATCCAGATATTGTGCTCCGTCTCCGCCATGTGCAGCTCGTGGTGGACCAGCGAAACCATGGCCTGCTCGGCCGAGTTGGCCCAGCGGATGTCCCGGCGCAGGGTGCCGTCGGTCTGGAACATCCGGAACGAGTCCCAGGCGGTGTCGTGGAAGTAGACCGTGCCGTTGCGCGGCACGTTGGCGTTGAGCCAGGGCAGGAGCGAGCCGGTCGTGAAGCCCCAGAACTGCCGGCACATGCCGAGGTCGGCGGCGCCGGGAACGCCGCCGGCCAGCAGGTTGTAGTGCGACAGGCCGAAGGGGTGCGACTGCACGGTCCCCTGCGCCGCCGGGGCCAATACCAGCAGCGCCAGCCCGCCGGCCGCCGCGGCGCGCAGCGACCACCGTCGCGCCCCGATCCGAACCACGGCCAGCCGCTCGGGGATCGCCGCCGCCACCCGCCGCAGGCCCCAGGCGGCGCCGATGCCCGCGAACAACGCGAGGAAGGGCCAGGCCGGCATCCAGTGTTTCGTCCCGCCGAAGATGAACACCTTGGGATGGGCGATGATCAGCATCGGCACCAGCAGGTTGACGGCGAGGAAGACGCCGATGCCGGGCGAGCGTTCCTGGGCGCGCGCGATCTCGTCGTCCGGGGGTCCGGCGGGCCGGGCCTCCCGCCACGGCCGGAGCAGTGCGCGGCGCACCGCCGCCCGCCATCCGGGAGCGGCCTCGGCCACAGCCGCGGCCCGCTGCGCCAGGTCGAGGTGCATCGCGCGGATGCGCCAGCGCAGGAACAGCGCCATGCCGAGCAGGGCGGAGCCGATCGTGACCACGGGCGTCGAGAGCGCGGTGGTGCCGAACGGGTAGCTGACCGGGAACGGCGGCTTGAAGTAGTTCACGCCGAAGTACGCGATGTTGTAGTAGTCGTGCTTCGCGTGGAAGTTGAAGTACCCGCGGAAGTGCTCCAGCGTGTCGTACCAGAGCCAGGGCCATCCGGCCCACAGCAGCAGCGGCCCGAGCAGCAGCATCCAGAAGAAGGCGGTGGGGATGGGCGGCAAGCCGAGCCGTCCGTTCCGCCGGTCGCTGGCCAGCACCACGGCCGCCAGCAGCAGGACGAAGAACAGCCCCACCAGGACCATGTCGAGATGGAAGACGAAGCCGAGCAGCAGGAACGAGGCGCCGAAGATCGCCGCGGCGGTCGGTCGCATCACGTCCCGCAGCACCCAGACGATCAGCAGCGTCGGCGGCACGAAGAACGCGTTCAGCTTCGTCAGGAGCGCCAGCCCGAAGAACACGCCGGCGAGCAGCGCCCACCCGTTCGACGAGCGTGACTTCTCGAACGCGTAGAGGGTCAGGAAGATCATCAGCGTGATCGGCACGTCGAACGCGTCCAGGTGCGCGTGGTAGAAGAACACCGGCATCAGCGCCAGGAAGACCGCCGAGAGGAACGCCTCCAACTCCCCGAAGCGCTTCCAGGCGAACAGGAACACCAGGTAGACGAGCAGCGCGGCGCAGAGCATCCCGGGCAGGCGGTACGACGTCGACGGCGCCAGCCAGCCCAACTTGTCGTGGAACAGCCGGTGGGAGAACCCGAACAGCACCTTCATCAGCGGCGGGTGCTCCGAGTTCATGTCCCAGTAGCGCTGCACCACCTCCTTGCGCATCGCCTCCTTGCGGTCCTGGAAGAGGATGTCGAACCACTGCTGATAGCGGTCCGCCGCCGTGAAGTAGAACCCCTCGTCGCGCGCGAAGCCGATGTCCTGGGCCGTGCCCAGCAGCACCGCGAGATACGACACGGCGAGCAGGCCGCCGATGGCGTGCCGCGGCCAGCGCGCGGGCCGGCGCGCGGGCGCCGCCGGGCCTGCGCCGGCGGGC
>JAAZOP010000548.1 GCA_012797735.1 Myxococcales bacterium | reverse complement strand
CGGCGGGGCCGTCGGGCGCCGCGTCGGGCTCGACGTCGGCGGGGCCGTCGGGCGCCGCGTCGGGCTCGACGTCGGCGGGGCCGTCGGGCACCACGTCGGGCTCGATGTCGCCGGGGCCGTCGGGTCCGACGTCCGGGACGTCCGCCGGTTCGTCCGGCAGCTCGTCGGGAACCCACAGATCGACCGGCGCGTCGGTCTCCGGCGCCGCGTCCGGCGTCTCGGAAGTCGCGTCCGCGCGGTCGTCGCCGGCGTCGAGCGTGGTCGTTCCGGCGTCGCCGCACGCCGCGGCGATCGCGAAGCCGAACGCGAGCGCGAGACAGGTGAAGGGAATCGTCCTTCTCATCGGTTCCTCCCCGACGGTCGTCCGCCGACCGTCGTCCAGCCGGAGGATCATGCTACGGGATGGACGGCGTGGCGACAAGGGCATCGCCCGCGGGACCCGGGCGACCGGCGGTTCTCAGGTCGCCAGCCCGAGCCCGCCATCGACGTGGAACACCTGTCCGGTGATGTAGCTCGCCAGGTCGGAGGCGAGGAACGAGACGACGGCCGCCACTTCTTCCGGGCGTCCCGGCCTTCCAAGCAGGATCGCGGCCGGAGCGCGCCCGCCGGCGCGCGCGATGGCGTCCCGCGACAGGTCGGTCTCGATCAGGCCGGGCGCCACGCAGTTGACGCGGATGTTGCGCGGGGCGAGATCGATCGCCAGCGCCCGGGTCAGCGCCTCGAGCCCGCCCTTGGCGGCGGCGTAGTTGGCCTGGCCTCGACCGCCCCGGGAGCCGATCACCGAGCCGATGTGCACGATGCACCCCGCGCGGCGGCGGATCATGCGCCGGGCGACCGCCTTGGACAGCAGGAAGGCGGCGGTCAGGTCGAGGTCCAGCACGCGGCGCCACTGCTCCTCGGTCATCGCCGGCGCGGTGGCGTCGTCGATGATCCCCGCGTTGTTCACCAGCAGGTCGATGCCTCCGAGCGCCGCCTCGGCTTCCCGGACCAGCCGTTCGGGCGCGCCCGGAGCCGTGAGGTCGGCGCGCAGCGCGACGAGCGCCGGGCCGTCGGCCCCGGCGAGCCGCACGGTCTCCCGGGCGGCGTCCTCGCGCGTGGCGTAGCCGAAGGCCGCGCGGGCGCCGCGGCGCACGAGGTCCAGCACGATCGCGCGCCCGATGCCCCGCGACCCCCCCGTCACCAGCGCCCTCGTTCCGTCCAGTCGCAACCGACCCTCCCCCGGCCCGCGCCGCCCGCGGCGCCGCCGGACGGAGGCCGATGCTAGCGTCCCCGGGGGAAGCCGCCAAGGGGAACGCGGCGCGGTCCGACGGGGATCGGTGACCGCCGCCGGTAGCCGTTCACCCGGGGGGGACCGCCCGGCCGCACATCTGCCGGAATTCGGCGGCTTCCCAGGCGCGGCCTCTGCGTCCCCCCCGGACCCCCCGCGCATCGGCTCGGGCGCAGCCCTCGCCGACGCGCCACTCGTTCTCTGGCCAGCCGTGCTGGAGGCCGTGAACGGGTACCGCCGCCGAACCGGGCGGAAACGGAGGCGGGGCCCGCCGGGAATACATCTGGTTCTGCTTGAGCAATGGATATCAAAACTCGCAGAATGCAAAAACGAAATGAACGACCATGACCCAGAGGGTCGAGGCGATGATCGAGGTGGTGACGGCGCGGTGGACGTCGCGCACCGACTCCTTCGGCGTCGCGCCGACCTGGTAGGCGATGATCCCGGTGCCGACGGTGCAGGTCCAGCACTTGGCCATCACCCAGCCGGTGCCGGCCCACAGGAGCCGCCCCGGCTCGCGCAGCAGCAGGTGGAACGACCGGTCGAACGACCAGAGCGACTCCTCGGGGTAGCTCGCGGCGAACACGACCACGGACGCCCACTTGGCCGCCAGCACCGCGACGGCGATCAGCAGCGGTGTCACCAGGAACGTGCCCCAGACCACGCCGGTCAGCAGGTAGGCCCACGGGCTCGCGCCCATCGAGCGCATGGCGTCGAGCTGGCTGGAGTGCGAGCGGGCGGCGACGTCGGCCGAGACCGCCGCGCCCGTTCGCGCGGCGATCAGCAGCGTCGCGATCACCGGGATCAGGATCCGGAAGTGCGAGAACCCGATCCCGGCCAACAGATCCGACAAGACGAGCGGCTCGGTGTACTCCCGGAACGGCAGGTGCCGGAGGGAGAAGAAGGTCGAGACGAAGCCGAGGATCGCGCCGGCGGCCGCCACGTAGAGCAGGGCGCCGAAGGACGAGGAGAGCCAGGCGTAGTGGCGCAGGTAGCGCAGGCCCCAGGCGGGCGAGCGCCAGCCGGCGAAGCCGCCGGCGGCGCCGAGCGAGGCGACGAGGCGGCCGGCCCAGCGGCCGGTCGCTTCCAGGAACGCGAGCGTGCCGGTGGCG
>JAAZOP010000547.1 GCA_012797735.1 Myxococcales bacterium | reverse complement strand
TCGATGGACTTCAGGAGCGACCCGGGTCTCCCGGCAGATCGTGCTTGGATTTCTTTGCCCCTGGGCCGTCGGTCAGGTCTTCGACGCAGTGCAGCTCGTAGCCGTCGGGGTGATGGTAGCCGGGGTCGCAGACGCACGTCGGCAGGTCGCCGTCCAGGACGCAGTCGCCGTGGCCGGTGCACTCGACGCCGCTGCACGCGTCGCCAGGATCGTTCTCGACGCACGAGAGGGCCACCGGATGGTAGCGGTCGATGCAGGCGCAGTCGGCCGTTCCCGCGTCGGTGACGCAGTAGCCGCGGGACGAGCACGTCACGCCGTCGCAAGGGTCGTCGGAGCCGTCCTTGCACGCGGGCAGGGAGAGGGCGAGGAGCACCGTTGCCGCGGCGCCGAGCGTGCCGCCGCGGAGCGTGAGGTCGCCTGGGCCGGGTTTCGGATGGGATGTCATCGTCCAGAGACTGACGCGCCGGATCGCTCGGGTCGAGCGTCGGGCTGATCTACAACCGCCGAAGTTCGTCGCGGGCGCGCAGCGGATCGGCGAGGCAGCAGGCGAGATGGGTGTCGTAGGAGCTGAAGGAGGTCGAGGCGCGGGGCCCGGGGCTGCGTCCCGTGCGGCCTGTGGTATCGTCTTGCCGTCCCCAAGGAAGCCGTCGAGGCTCGAGGGAGGTATCGACATGGACCGACCTGTCCGACCCGGCCTGACCATGCAGGTGACCGCCTGCCTGCTGGCTCTTGCGTGGAGCCCCGCCGCAGGGGCGGACCACGGACTGCGCTTCTCCGCGACCCTCGAGGGCGACCTGACCATGACCGGCAACACCCTCGGCCTGGCCAAGGCGGTCGGCGTCAACTGCCCGGGCACCCAGGGGTCCATCGGGACGTTCAGCTCGACGAACCTGCTCTCCATCGACGACGTTCCCGCGGCCGGCTGCGTGGAGGACTGGCCGCACGGGACCACGGCGGACTGGCACACGAACGGCTCCTCGGCGGTGCTCGCGCTGCCCGCCGATGCGACGGTGGTCTACGCAGAGCTGGTCTGGGGCGGCAGCCACTCCTACGGGTCGGAGACCGTCACGGCGTACCTCGACACCGCCGTGAGCCTGGCGTTCGAGGGGGGTACCGGGCTGTCCGTCTCGCCGTCCCCGACGTCGGCGTACACGACGGACGAGCTGTCGAGCTCCGGGACCTTCTACGTCCGCTACTACGTGCGTTCGGCCGAGGTGACCGGCTTCGTCGCGACGCACGGGGCGGGCGAGTACGCGGCGGGCGGCATTCCGGCCACGCAGGACGAGGCGGTCAACTCGCTGAACGCGGCCGGCTGGATCCTCGTGGTGGCGTACGAGCAGCCGCTGGCGCCCAGCCGGGCGGTATCGATCTTCGTGGGAGCGGACTGGGTGGACGAGCGTTCCGTGCGCGACTACACGGCGAGCGGGTTCTGCACGCCTCCGACCGGTCCGGTGAACGGCCTCGTGCTCCTCGCGGCGCTGGAGGGCGACGCCAACCTCATCGGCGATTCCGTGGCCGTGGGCGCCGCCGGGTATCCTTTCGTTTCTCTCCAGTCGCCGAACAACCCGGAGAGCAACTTCTTCGCGTCGCAGATCAACAACACGCTCGGGCTCCTGGAGGACACGGGCACCTTCGGCACGCGGAACCACGACGCCGTCTCCGGGGTGAACGTCACCGGCGGCCGGCAGGGGTGGGACGTGACCGGCGTGCCTCTTTCGCTCGCGGACGGCCACCTGCACAACGACCAGACATCGCTGACCGTCCGGGCCACGAGCGCCAACGCCGCGGCGGATTCCTACCTCGCGACCCTGGTCGCCGTCGCGGTCGACGTCAACGCCCCGTACTTCGACACGTGGTGGTCGAGCGCGGTGACGCCCGACGTGGGCGACACGGGCGATGCGGTGACGTACGAGTTCCGCCTGCACAATGCCGGCACGGCGGACGCGGAGAACGTGGTCTTCCGGCATCCCCTGCCCGTCGGGTTGACGTTCGGCGGGATCGCCGTCAACGGCGCTCCCCGGGCCGACCTGACGGCGTCCGATCTCGTCGACGGCGTCGCCCTGGGAACGGTGGCGGCGGGCGGAGAGACGAGCGTCTCCGTGACGGCGACGCTCGCGGCGATTCCGGCTTCGCCGGCCGACGCGCAGTTCTCGAGCCGGGGGAGCGTGGAGTACGACTATCGCTCGTGCGCGGGCGACCCGTACGTCCACACGGACCTGAGCGGCAACCTGCTGGTCGTGCGCGCGCCCCGGCTGGAGTCCACGATCTCGGCGGACCCCGCAACGCCGATCGCGCCCGGGGCAAGCGCACGGGTCCGTCTCGAGGTCGCGAACACGGGTGCGGCCGACACCGCCGGCGCGACGCTCGCCGTGGACGTCCCCGACGGGCTCTCGTACCGGGCCGGGACGACGACACTGGACGGCGGGCCGCTCGCCGACGGAGCCGGGGGCGCGATGCCGTTCGAGACCGCGTCCGCCATCCAGTCGGCCGCCGGCGCGCCCGGCGAGATCGCGGCGGGCGGGAGCGCAGCCGTGGAATTCGTGGTCGAGGTGGACGCGGGGACGGCTCCGGGGGAGCTGGTCGTCACGGCGTTCGTGGACCCGGACGGCGGCGGACCCGCCCCGGCCGAAGAGGTGCCGCTCGCGCTGACCGTCACGGAGCCGCCCGCCGCGTGCGGCGACGGCACGCTCGACGACGGCGAGGAGTGCGACGACGGCGATTCCGACCCGGACGACGGGTGTTCGAGCGGCTGCGCGGTCGAGGACGGTTTCACGTGTTCGGGTGAGCCTTCGACGTGCGTCCCGGTCGCGGCCGACGCCGATGCCGACGCCGATGCCGACGCGGACGCCGACCCGGATGCCGACCCGGATGCCGACGCGGACCCGGACGGCAACGAGGCGTCCGACGGGGACATCGACGTCCTCGACGTCCCGAGCGACACGGAAGACGACGGCGTACCTGACGCGGAGACGCCTCCCGGCGGGGAGGACGGCTGCGGCTGCGTGGTCGTCGGTTCCGATCGGGCGGGCGGGTGGCCGCTGGCGTCGTTGTTCGTGCTGGGCGTGTTCCTCCTCCTCGTCCCGGCGCGGCGCCCTCCGGGAGCGCTTTGAACAGCATCGCTTCATCCCAGGACAGGGTACGGCCGACGCAGAGGCTGAAAGTGTACGCGTCGTCCCGGTGCAGGCGGCGCAGGACGCGGACCAGCGCGCGGGCGTACTCGTCCACGACCAGCCGCAGGCCGAGGACGAGCGCACCGGTTTACAGGGGGATGTGGCCGTAGAACTGCTCGCCGGCGACGCGACCAACGGCAGCAGATCTTCCAGCTTCTCGGACGGCCAGAGGCGGGTCCAGACCGCCCGCAGGAACTCCTGCTCGCTGCCGGCCGGACAGCCGCCGTCCGGCGCGGCCCCGGCGTCGAGGTCGAACAGCCGGGCAAGGGCGCGGGTGGCGGTGACGGTGCGGCGCCACGAACGCTGGATCTTCAGCGACGAGTCGTGCGCGCGGTAGACCTGCTCCGACAGGAGGTCCTCGAACCGCGCGCCATGACGGTCGGGCTCCTGCGCCTCGAGAATGCGCCAGGCGTCCCGCACACGATCCTGGGGAAACCGGCGCCGGAGCCGCTCGACGTCGCGCACGCCGCACTCGATCAGGGTGACGCTCCCCGGCCGCTGGAGCACGAGGTCCGGCGTCTTTGGGGACTTCCCGGGCAGTTTCTCCCACCATCGTCGCACCTGGTCGGCCAGGGTGGTTTCGTGGCCGGCCGGGAGCTTCGAGGGAGCCTTCCGCATCGGTCTCCGCTTCATGAGCGGAGTAGAAACCGGTGGGGTGACAGGAGTTGTCGTCCCCGGGGGTTACCCGTAGACCCTGGCGAGGGCGGCGGCGTCGGCGGCCAGCTCCTTGCGCTTGTCGGCGGGCGAGAGCAGCTCGGCGTGGGGGCCCAATGTAGTCCACCTTTGGCCACGGTCCGAAGCCTGTCTTGCCCTTCGTGCTTCGTCAAGCTGTGAGCCTCCCGGATCGCTGCGCCTTCGCCCCTGCGGTGTCGTGAGAAACACGATATGTTGCATTCCGTTGGCAGGGTGATGGGCACCGCGGGGGACATCGATGGACTTCAGGAGCGGCCCGGGTCTCCCGGCAGATCGTGCTTGGATTTCTTCGCCCCTCAAGCCGCGGCTCGAGGTCTGCAAGGCGTGCCGGGACCGGGTCTGTATCCGGGTCTGTCCGGGCGGCCTGTGGACGGTGGTCGAGGGGACGGACGAGGTCCGCGTCGAATGTTCCGGGTGTCTCGAGCGCGGGTCGTGCGTGACCTGCTGTCCGAACGGCGGGATCGACTGGGCGCAACCCAGGGGCGGCTGCGGCGTGCGCTACCGCTGCGGCTGACGTTCCGGGCGCAACTCATTGGTAGGCGATGAACGAACGGAACTCCGCCGTCCCGTTGTAGACGCGGATCCCGGGCGCCCCGAACTCCAGTTCTTCCCTCATGCTCAACGACGGGACGTACAAGACCGTGCTCGACTCCGCGAGTTCGGCGCCGGTGTCCAGCCGGCAGCGCAGGACGCGGCCGTCCCAGAGGAAGTGGATGCGGCGCTGCATCTCCGGCGGGTATTCCGGTGATTCGACCGGCGCGGTGTTGGCAGCGAGTCGTTCCAGCGAGGGACTTCCCGTCCGCCAGTGCCAGATCGACAGCTCTCGCCCCGGGTGGCTGAAGCAGCAGGTCGAAAAGGCCCCCCCGGCGCTTCCCGTGCCCTCGGGGATGAGACCGAGCAACACGCAACCCCAGACATCGGCTCCTTCGCTGCCGGCGGACAGCAGCCGGAACTCGGACTCCACCGCGAGAGGCTGTCCGACGAGAGTCGGGCACCAGTAGTTGCCACCCAACGGCATGGACGTGCCGCTGACGCTGTCCCCGCTCCCCAACCATGTGCCTCCCCAGACCTCCCACTCGAGTCCGGGCGAGGTCGCGTGCGAAGTGAACGGGTCGAATCCGATGATGTTCGAGAACAGCTCCGGGTCGCCGGGCTCCTCGCAGGCGTCGCCGAGCGTGTCGCCGTCCTCGTCCATCTGCCCGGCGTTGACGTACGTCGGGCAGTTGTCGCAACCGTCATCCACCCCGTCCCCGTCCTCGTCGTGTCCGGTGGGAGTCAGGCACGGAGGTGAAACGTCCGGAACATCGGACGGCGCATCCTCGAGTTGATCCGCGTCGGCGCCGGGTCCGTCCTCGGTCTCGACGTCCTGTCGCGCGTCGCCCGTCGTCGCCTCGTCTTCCTCGACGTCGATGGGGGGTGTTTCGTCGGGCGCGAAGTCGGCGGGGGCGTCGGCGGCGTCCCGGCCCGCGGACCAGTCGTGGCCGCAGGCGGAGACGGCGACTCCGGCGGCGGCGACCGCGAGTGCGACGAGGGTGCGGGCCGAACTGCGAAGGCGACGACGGCAGCCCATTCCTCCTACCTCCCTGCCGGCGAGGATAGCATCCGTGCGCCGGGAGGGCGAGCCGCCCGGGACGCCCGGATCGCGCTGGAGGGTCCGCCGCGCCGTCGATCGCGCCGTTGATCGAGGCCCGCGCCTCGGGGATACTCGGGGCCATTGGGACGAGCGGAGGCTCGCTCGGGGGTGTTGCGATGGCGGAGACGACGCGGAAGATCCGGGTCCTGATCGCCAAGCCGGGGCTGGACGGCCACGATGTCGGCGCCAAGGTGCTGTGCCGGGCGCTGATGGACGCCGGGATGGAAGTGATCTACGGCGGCCTCCGGCAGAGTCCCGCGATCATCGCGCGGACGGTTCGGGACGAGGCGGTCGACGTGCTGGGGTTGTCGATCCTGTCGGGTGCGCACTTGCCCTTGTGCCGGAAGGTGGCCGAGGCATTGAAGGCCGTCGGGAGGAGCGACGTGCTCTGGCTGGTCGGCGGCAACATCCCGCGCCGCGACCATGCCGCGCTGCGGGCGTTGGGCGTCCGGGGCATTTTCCCCACGGGGTCCTCCTTCGACGAGGTGGTGGCGTTCGTCCGGGCGGAGGTGCGGCCGTGAGCGACAAGCGAAGCGAGGCGACGCCGGTGGTCTGGGAGTCGGGCCTCGAGGTCGAGCCGGTCTTCGGGCCGGAGGAGTTGGAGCGGAGCGGCGGTTCCGGGCGCATCGGCCGGCCTGGGGAGTATCCGTTCACGCGCGGGATCCACCCGCTGATGTACCGCAAGCAGCCGTGGACGATGCGCCAGTATTCGGGCTTCGGCACGGCGGCCGAGACGCACCAGCGGTTCCTGTACCTGATCGCGAACGGCCAGACCGGCCTCAACGTGGCCTTCGACCTCCCGACGCAGTGCGGTCTCGACTCGGACGACCCGATGGCCGAGGGGGAGGTCGGCCGCGTCGGCATGGCGGTCGACACGCTGGCCGACATCGAGGAGGCGTTCGCCGGGATCGATCTCAACCGGATCACGGTTTCGCTCACGATCAACGGGTCGGCGGTGGCGATCATGGCGATGTACTTCGCCATGGCGCGCAAGCGCGGCTTCGACCTGGCGACGCTGCGCGGCACGGCGCAGAACGACATCCTCAAGGAGTTCATCGGCCGCGGCACCTGGATCTTCCCCGTCGAGCCTTCGATCCGCCTCGTCGGCGACACGATCGAATTCTGCGCGCGGCACGTGCCCAAGTACTCGCCCGTCAGCGTCTGCGGCTACCACATCCGCGAGTCCGGCGCCGATCCGGCCCAGGAGATGGCGTACGGGCTGGCCATCGCGTGCGCCTACATCGACCACGTGCGCGCCCGCGGCCTGAGCGTCGATGCCTTCGCCGGCGGGTTGTCGTTCAACTTCGACATCCACGGCAACCTGTGGGAGCAGGTCGCGAAGTTCCGCGCCGGCCGCCGGCTGTACGCCACGCTGCTCAAGGAACGCTACGGCGCGACGAACCCCAACGCGATGCGGTTGCGGATGATCGCCGGCGGCGGCGGCGGCGGGCTCACGATCCAGCAGCCCGAGAACAACATCGTCCGCGGGGCCTACTACGCCCTGGCCAGCGCGCTGTCCGGCACGCAGACCATGGCGCTCTGTTCGTTCGACGAGGCGTACACGATTCCGTCCGAACGGGCGGCGCGGCTCTCCCTGCGCACGATGCAGATCCTGATGCACGAGGTCGGCGTGACCGACACGGTCGACCCGCTGGCCGGATCCTACTTCGTCGAGACGATGACCAACCGCATGGAGGCGAAGATCCGCGAGCATCTGGAGCGGCTCGAGGCGCAGGGCGGCATCGTGAAGGCGGTGGCGGAGGGCTGGGTGCAGGCCGAGGTGAACCGGCAGGCCTACGAGCGCGAGCGGAAGATCCGGTCGGGCGAGGTGAAGAAGGTCGGGGTGAACCTGTTCGTCGAGGAGGACGGGGGCGAACCGCCCGACGTGGAGTTCCATCCGTACCGCGAGGAGGAGGCGCGCGCGCAGATCGCGAGACTGGACAGGATCCGCGCGACCCGCGACGCGACGAGGGTGCGCGCCGCGCTGGAGGCGCTCCGGGCCGCGGCCTCCGGCGGCGCCAACGTGATGCCCGCCGCGCTCGACGCCGCCGAAGCCTACGCCTCCGTCGGCGAGATCTGCGGCGTGCTCCGCGAGGTGTTCGGCACCTACCGCGAGCCGATCTGCTTCTGACGGGCCGTCAGCGGCGCACGAAGTGCGGCAGGTCCTCGGGCAGCTCGAGCGACAGTTCGACGAAGCCCCGCAACGCGCCGCCCTCGAGCCATGGGGCCTGGTAGATCAGCTTCCGCCGTCCCTGCTTCTCGATCGTGTAGGCGTTGATCCGGCCCGTGCGCAGCAGGTCGGCGAGCTTCGAACGGGCCGGTTCGGGGTGGCAGTCCAGCGCGTTGCGGCCGACGAGGCTCGCCCCGCCTTCGCGGGCGAAGACGCGCGCCGCCGCCTCGTTCAGCGACACGATCGTGCCGCCGGCATCGCAGACGGTGATCGCGGCCGGAAACTCGACGGTCCACTCGGGTGTCGGCATGGTCCGGCTGCTAGCACGACGCCGGCGCCGGCGCCAGCGTTCGGCGTTGATCGAAGGCCCCGGGTCGGGGATACTCGGAACCCCCGGATCGGCCCGGGGGAAGGGGAGCCGCGGCAATGCAGGGGACGGAACGCGGAGACGACGCGCGCGGCGGGCACCGGCCCGTCGTGCTGGCGGTCGAGCAGGCGCTGTCGATGTCGTACGCGACGCTGCGCTTCGTGCACCTCGGCTGGCGGGTGATCCGCGTCGAGGCGACGCCGGCCGAGGGCCGCACGTCGCCGGGCGACCCGAACCGCTACATCGGCCGCCCGGTGCCCGGGGCCGGCTTCCGCAGCTACTTCGTCGCGCCCAACGTCGGCAAGGAGGCGATCGCCCTCGACCTCAAGCAGCCGGAGGGACGGGCCGCGCTGCACCGCATCGTCGAGCGGCTGCCGGTGGACGTGTTCTGCACGAACACCCTCCCCGTCCGGCACGCGGGGTTCGGGCTCGACTACGAGACGCTGCGCGCGCGGCGCGAGGACCTGATCTGGTGCTGCATCTCGGCGCTGGGGCCGAAGCACCCGGATGTGCCGGGGTACGACCCGATGCTCCAGGCCCTCTGCGGCTTCATGGACCTCACCGGGCATCCCGACGGCCCGCCGCTCCAGTGCGGACCGCCGCTGGCCGACCTCAAGGCCGGCGACGAGGCGTTCGCGCAGGTGGTGCTGGCGCTCTACGAGCGCGAGCGGACGGGCCGGGGCAAGCGGATCGACATCTCGATGGCCCAGGCGGCGGTGTCCTGGCTCCACACCTTCCTGCCGATGCTCGACCTCGGCAGCCCGCCCGAGGAACTGCGCCGCTCGGGCAACGAGCACCGCCAGTTCATCCCCGTGAACGCCTACCCGACGCGGGACGGCTTCCTGTACCTGGCGCTCGGCAGCGACGCCCAGTGGAAGCGTCTCGTCGCCCAGCCGATGTTCGCGTCGCTGGCGACCGCGGAGCGGACGACGAACGAGGGCCGCCGCCGGGATCGCCGGGCCCTGCACGCCGCGATCGCGGAGATCACGAGCCGGCACGACGCCGCCGAAGTTTCCGCGGTGCTGGCCGCCGCCGGCGTCCCGCACTCGCCGATCACGCCGATCGAGAAGGTCCCGGACCTGCCGTTCGTGGCCGAGGCGGCGCTGCGCACGACGACCCCGGAGGGCAGGCCGGTTCGTCTCCCGCCGCCGGCGGTGGCGACGCCGTTCCTGGAGCGGCGCGGCGGCGAACTGCCGTTCGCGCCGTCGTACGGCCAGCACACCGACGCGGTGCTGGCCGAGGTCGGCTATGCGGCCGGCGAGATCGCGGCGCTGCGGGAACGGGGGGCGGCGGCCTGACGGACGGAAGCCGCGTCCGCGGAAGGAGCGAAGAGAGGAACCGATGACCGCGTTCTCCTACCACCGCCCGACGACGTTGCCCGAGGCGTGGCGGCTCCTCGCCGCGCATCCCGGCGCGGTGCTGCTCGCCGGAGGCACCGACCTCCTGGTCCGGATCCGGGCCCGGGAGATCCGGCCGCCGGCGGTCGTCTCGCTGCGGCGCATTCCGGTCCTGGCCGGGGCGACCGTCGAGCGGGGCGGCGGCCTGCGCATCGGCGCGGCGACCCCGGTCGCCGATCTGCTTCGCCACCCCGCGGTCGTCCGCCGCTACCCGCTGCTGGCCCAGGCGCTCCGCGTGATGGCGTCGCCCCAGATCCGCAACGTCGCCACCCTCGGCGGCAACCTCTGCAACGCCTCCCCGTGCGCGGACACCGCTCCGCCGCTCCTGGCCTACGAGGCCCGCGTCGTGCTGGAGCGGGCGCGGGGCCGCCGCGAGCTGCCGCTCGAGACGTTCTTCCTGGGTCCGGGCGAGACGGCCCGCCGTCCCGGCGAGATCCTGACCGCCGTGCGCCTCCCGGCGCCGCCGCCGGGCGCACGCGTCCTGTTCCACAAGCAGCGTCGCGTGCATCTCGACCTGGCGCTCGCCAGCGTCGCCGTCCTGCTCCAGTTCCGCGGCTCGACCTGCCGCCGGGCGCGCATCGCCGCCGGTTCCGTCGGGCCGACGCCGCTGCGCCTGCGCGAGGTCGAGCGGCTGATCGAGGGGCGAGTGGTGACGCCCGAACTGGCGGCCCAGGCCGGAGCGCTCGCCGCCCGCTCCGTCTCGCCGATCGACGACCTGCGCGCCACCGCCGCGTGGCGACGGACGATCGTGGAGGTGCGCCTGCGACGCGCCATCCTCGAGCTGGCCGGGCTCTCGCCGGAAGGAGGTGCGTCGTGACGCCGAGGAAGACCGGGCGCCGCTCCGCCCCCGGGCCGCGAGTTTCCGCCCGCGGCCGGCGACCGGAGTCCGGGGCGGCGGCGCGCGCCTCCGGGAGCCGTCCGGCGGCGAGCGCGCCGGGGACCACGCCGGTGCGGTTCGTGGTGAACGGGGCGGAGGCGGAGGTCGCGGCGAGGCCGTCCGACCGGCTGCTCGACATCCTCCGCGGGCCGCTGGGGCTGACCGGCACCAAGGAAGGGTGCGGCGCGGGCGAGTGCGGCGCGTGCACCGTGCTGGTCGACGGCCGTCCGGTCAACGCCTGCCTCTTCCCGGCGCTCGAGGCGGACGGGCGGGCGGTGACGACGATCGAAGGGCTCGGCGGACCCGCCGGGGAGCTGTCGGATGTGCAGCGGGCTTTCGTCGAGTGCGGGGCGATCCAGTGCGGGTTCTGTTCGCCGGGGATGATCCTGGCGGCGACGGCCCTGCTGGCCGAGCATCCGGACCCGACGGACGGGCAGATCCGGGACGCGCTGGTGGGCAACCTGTGCCGCTGCACGGGCTACGTGCAGATCGTGGAGGCGGTGCGGGCGGCGGCGGCCCGGCGACGGACCGCGGGAGGCGCGCGATGACGGCGCGGCGGTACATCGGACGGGCGGTGCCGCGTCCCGACGCGCCGGACAAGGCGGCCGGACGGGCGCTGTACATCCACGACCTGGCCCGACCCGGGATGTTGTACGGCAAGGTGAAGTTCTCCGAGCACGCGCACGCCCGCATCCTGCGGATCGACACGTCGGCGGCCGAGCGGGTGCGCGGCGTGCGGGCCGTGCTCACGGCGTGGAACACGCCGGAGCTGCGCTTCGGCTTCCTGCGCGACAACCTGGCGTTGAAGCGGGACAAGGTCCGGCAGTTCCGCGACGAGGTGGCGGCGGTGGCGGCGGTCGATCCCGACGCGGCGGCGGAGGCGGTGGAGCGGATCCGGGTGGAGTACGAGCCGCTTCCGGGGGTCTTCTCGCCGGAGGAGGCGCTACGGGAGGGCGCGCCGCTGGTGCACGAGACCGACCCGCAGGGGCGGCCGCGCCGGGACAACCGCGTGCCGCTGCGGTTCCACCACGAGTCGGGCGACCTGGCGGCGGCGGAGCGGGCCTCGCGGTACGTCGTCGCGGGGACCTTCTCGACGCCGCGGATCCAGCAGAGCTGCATGGGCACGGCGGGCTGCATCGCGGAGTTCGACCGCCGCGGTCACCTGACGATGTGGGCCAAGACCCAGATCCCATTCCTCGCCCAGCGCGACTTCGCCCGCGCGCTCGCCGACATCGGCCTGGGCGATCGGGACGTCCGCGTCGTCGTCCCGACCCTCGGCGGCGGCTTCGGCAGCGGCCTCGACACGCACGCCTACGAGTACCTCGCGATCCTGCTGGCCTGGAAGACGGGCCGCCCGGTGAAGATCGTCTACACGCGCGAGGAGGAGTTCGCCTGTCTGTCGCCGCGCCAGTGCGCGGTGACCCGCATTGCGCAGGGCTGCGACGCCGAGGGGCGGCTCACCTTCCGCCGCGTCGAGGTGCTGCAGGACAACGGCGCCTACACGTCCTGGGGCGCCACCTACCCGTCGGTGATGATGGTGCCGGTGACCTCGCTGTACAAGGTCCCCGCCGTGTACTTCGACGCGCAGCTCGCCTACACCAACAACACCTACTGCCAGGCGATGCGCGGCTACGGCAACCCCGAGGTCAACTGGGCGATCGAGAGCAACCTGGACGACCTCGCCCGCGCGGCCGGCATCGACCCGCTGGAACTGCGGCTGCGCAACTGCAACGAGCCGGGCGAAGTCACGCCGATGGGGCTGAAGGTCGGCACGTGCGGCCTGCGCGAGTGCCTCGAGCGGACGGCGGCGCGGCTCGGGTGGCGCGAGCGGCGGGCGGCGCGGGACGGGACGGCGGGCGCGGAACCGGCCAAGCGCCGCGGCATCGGCCTCGCCTCGCTGTGCCACGTCGGCGGATCCGGGCGCATCTACCGGTCCGACGCCAGCGGCGTCGTCCTGCGCCTCGACGACTTCGGCTTCGTCCACGTGCTGTACGGCGGCGTCGAGATGGGCCAGGGACTGCACTCCGTCCTCACGCTCGCCGTCGCCGAGGCGCTCGGGGTGCGCCCCGAGAAGGTCGTGATCGGGCCGACCGACACGGCGAACTGTCCGTGGGACGTCGGGACCCACGCCAGCCGCGGCGCGTTCATGGCCTGCACGACGGTCCTGCGCGCGGCGGACGCGCTCCGACGGCGCATCTTCGATCTGGCGCGGACGGTGTTCCCGGCCGAGGCCGAAGAGGCGCTCCGGCGTCACCGCAAGCGGAATCCCGACGACCGTCCGCCGGAGTTCGACGTCGCCGCGGCGGCGGCGCGGACCGGCGCCTTCGATCTGCGGGACGGCGTGCTGTTCCTGCGCGACGCCCCGCCCGAGCCGTGGCTGCGCCTGGATCTCGCGCGCTTCCTGCGCGCCGTGCACTTCCGCGAGGGCGGCGAGATGCTGTCCGCCGAGGCGTTCGTCGATCCGCCGACGCAGCTCCCCGACTTCGAGCGCGGGTTCGGCAACCTGTCGGCGGCCTACGCCTACGGCACCCAGGGGGCGGAGGTCGAGGTCGATCTGGAGACGGGCGAGGTCCGCGTGCTGCGGCTCGTGGCCGTCCACGACGTCGGCGCCGTGCTCAACGCGCAGACCCTGGCCGGCCAGATGTACGGCGCCCTGGCGCAGGGGCTGGGCTACGCCCTGTACGAGGAGGTCCTGTCGGAGGGGGGACGGATCCTGAACCCCGATTTCCGCGACTACAAGCTGCCGACGGCCCACGAGATGGGGATGCCGATCGAACTGGAGTTCGTCGAGCCGAACGAGCCGGCGGGACCGTTCGGCGCCAAGGGGGTCGGGGAACCCGGGCTGGTGCCGACCGCGCCGGCGATCGCCAACGCGATCTGCGACGCGGTCGGCGTGCGGCTCCACGACCTTCCGCTGCGGCCGGAACGCGTGCTGGAGGCGCTGCGGAAACGGGGCGGTTGACCGGAGGAGCGGGCGTGGGACGCCGCGCGGGCAGGACGACCCGTCCCCGTGCGCGGCGGCGAGGGAGACCATGACGTACCGGTTGTTGGAGGACGTTCCGGGGGCGCGCCGGCTGCTGCTGGCCAACGAGGCGATCGCACGCGGGGCGCTGGAGGCGGGCGTGGCCTACGTCGCCGCCTATCCGGGCACCCCTTCGACCGAGATCTCCGAGGCGCTGGCGCGGGCGGCGCGCGAGGACGGCCGCCTCTACTTCGAGTATTCGACCAACGAGAAGGTCGCCCTCGAGATCGCCGCCGGCGCCGCCTGGGGCGGGCGCCGCGCGCTGACCGCGATGAAACAGGTCGGCCTCAACGTCGCCGCCGACCCCCTGCTGACCCTCGGCGCCGTCGGCGTGATCGGCGGCCTGGTGATCGTCACCGCCGACGACCCCTCGCAGCACTCGAGCCAGACCGAGCAGGACAACCGGCACTACGCGCGGCTGGCCGACCTCCCGATGCTGGAGCCGGCTTCGGCGGACGAGGCGCGCCGGATGACCGCCGCCGCCTTCGACCTCTCCGAGGAGCTCGGCTTCCCCGTCCTGCTGCGCACGACGACCCGCCTCGCGCACCTCCGCGGAGTGGTGACGCTGGGCCCGCTCCGGCCGGTGCGGCCGCCGCCCGAGACGGTGACGCGGGACCCGCGTCGTTTCGTCAATCTGCCGGCCAACGCGCCGGCGAACCGCGCCCGCCATCTCCAGGCCCTCGCCCGCGCCGCCGCCCAAGCCGACCGCTGCGAATGGAACGTGGTGCGGGGCGCGGGCGACCTCGGCATCGTCGCCTCCGGCATCGCCCGCGCGTACGTCCGCGACGCCCTGCGCGACCTCGGGCTCGAGGACCGGGTCGCGCTGTTCGAGGTGGGTCTCAGCTGGCCGTTCCCGCGCGGGCGGCTGGCGGAGTTCCTCGCGGGCAAGCGCCGGGTGCTCGTCGTCGAGGAGCTGGAGCCGCTGGTCGAGCAGGAGGTCCTGCGCGCGGCCCACGTGCACGGCGGGCCGCTCGAGGTGCTCGGCAAGGCCAGTGGGCACTTCGGCGTCGCCTTCGAATACCAGCCGGATCGGGTGGCGGCGGTGATCCGGGAGCTGGTCGACGGTCCGCGGTCGCCGGCGAGTCCGGCCGCGGCGGCGGCGCAGAGTCCGCCGCCG
>JAAZOP010000546.1 GCA_012797735.1 Myxococcales bacterium | reverse complement strand
CCCGCCCCCCTCGACGCCGCTCCCCGCCCGTTCGTTCGACTCGACACCCTCGGCCGGCCCGCTCGCCTCCGGCGACGGAACCTGCGCCCCCTCGTCGCCATCGTCCCCGACCCGCTCCCCGGACGCGGCTTCCTCGCGCCGGACCCACAACCCCAGCGGTTCGAGGTCGGGCGGCCGGCGGCGCAACAGGCTGTCGAGCCGCACGCGCTTCTTGCCCCGCCGCACCAGCGGGATCACCTTCAAGTCGCGCAGCAGCACGCCGGCCTCCCCCTGGAGACGCCCGCCCGCCTCGACCGCCGCCCACTGCAACCGCAACGCCGCGTCGGCCAGCAGGTCCCGCACGCGGTCTTCGTTCGCGTCGGCCTGGTCGAACCGGCCCGCCAGCAACATCCGGTAGGTCTGGACGGCGGCCCATTCCAGCGCCGCGCGCGACTCCGCGTCCAACCGCTCGACGGACCACCCATGCCGCAACGTGGATTCCAGCGTCTCCTCCGGCACCTCCGCGATCCCCGCGCACGGCAGCGGCGCCAGCGACGAACGCCCCACTTCCAGCCCGTTGCAGCCGAAGGAGACCTCGAGCGGCACCGCCGGGTCGCGCGGCAGGAACAACCGGCCGCGCACTCCCCCGCGATCGAACTTCAGCTTCGCCAGCTTGGCCACCGGTCCGTGGTCCGGCAGCGGCGGCAGCGCCGCGCGGCACCGGATGGCCTGCCGCTCCTCCTCCGAACACGCCGGCCACTCGACGACCTTCGGGAACAACCGGCGCAGCCGCTCTTCCTCCCACGACTCCACGACGAGCACGAACGACCCGTCCGATGACGCGCTGTCCCCCCCGGCCGGCGGCGCGTCGCCCGCCGCGCCGCGCGAGACCACGAACACCCCTCCCAGCCGCACCGCCGACGCCCGCAGCTCGACCAGCGACCGCCGTCCGCCGTCCCACGTGCGGAACCCGGGCACCGCCGCGGCGGCGCGCACCCACGCCCGCGCCCCTTCCAAGGAACGGCCCTCGACGTGCGGCAGACTCGACGCCAGCGCGTCGAGCAGATGCCGCCAGGCCGCTCCGCGCTGCTCCCCGGACAGCGCCGGCCACCGCCCGGCAAGCGTCTCGATCAACCGCGGCACGAGCGACTCGACCAACCGCGCCAGCCGCTCCGGCTCCCCCGGCGACGGGTTCGTCGTTCCCGCCTCCAGCGCGAGGTCGTCGTCGTTCACCACGGCGCGCAGTGCGTGCGGCGAAAACCCTTCGACCCGCACCAGCGGACGGCGGTCGGAACAGATGGTCAGCACCGACGGCCCGGCCTCCGGCTCCGCCGCCAGGCCGACCTCGCCCGTCACCCGGCCCGCCGCCACGGGCTCCACCAGCAACGCCTCGCCCGCGGCCAGCGCGACCCGCTCCAGCCGCGGCACCGACTCCAGCCGCCGCAGCCGCTGACGCCGCCGCGTCTCCTCGTTGCAGTCCACCAGGCGCCGCGGCCCGAGGGCCCGGGCGAGCAGCGTCTGTTCGGCTGGCCCCAGCCGCACGACCAGCCGCTCGCCGTCCACCTCCACCGGCACGTCCGGCGCGACCCAGCCGATCGTTTCTCCCGCCCCGAGCCGAGCCGCGATCTGTCCGGGCGTGACCGGGGCGTCCCCGAGCGACCGGAACAGCGGCGTCTCGCGCAACACCTGCGGCATCGGCCACACCGGGTCGTCCTCGCACGCCGCCAGCCACGCCGCCTGCGCCGGCACCGGCGCCGCCTCGGGCGCCGGCCGGTCGTCGCGCCCCAGGCAGAGCGCCACCCGCTCCGGCAAGACCGCCGGCGGAGAACCGTCCCCGATGTTCGCCTCGAGCGCGATCTCCAGCGCGGTCACGAGATCCTCGCCCGGCACCCGACCGACCCAGCTCGACAGCCGCAACAGGACGTCCCGCGCCGCGTCGAACGACACCGCCGCCCGCAACGTGGCCCAGACGTCCGCGAACCCCGGCTCCGGGAACGGCGCGCAGGCCGCCTCGAGCAGCAGACGATCGGCGATCTGCCGCCGGTCGAAGGGCAACCGCGACCGGACCGCCACGAGCCGCTCCACCAGCGGCACGAGCGCCGCCGCCGTCGCCGCGCAGGCCCGCGCCTCGAACGCCGGATCCTCCACGTCGGTCCATTCCGCGTTCGCCTGGACGTCGTGCCCATCGACCGTCGCCGCCAGCGGCCCGGCCACCATCCAGACCTTGCGCTCGCCGAGGAAACGGCCCTGGCGCAGGATGCGCAGCTTCATCGGACGCAGCGCGCCCGCGCTCGCCGCGTCCTCCGCGACCGGCGGCGCCGAGAGCACGCAGAGATGCCCCTCCAACCCGTCCGCGCGCACCGGCACCGACTCGAACCCGCGCGGGTCCGGGCCCGGCGGTTCCGGAAGCTGCCGTTCGAAGGCCGCGCGCCGTTCGCGCACCCGCCACTCCGGCGTGGCGTCGTGCAGCGCCTCCGCGCCGAACACCCGTCGCAAGACCTCCAACTCCGCCGGCGACGGCAGCAGCAGCAGTTCCTGCGGCCACCCGCCCGCCAACGGTGGAGCGCTCAGGAAGGAGACCCGGCCACGCTCGCGGACCTCCGCGTCGATCATCGCCAGGTCCACCGCCGGCCCCGCGAGCCGTTCGAACAGCGGCACCCGCGCCGCCGGATGCAACGGTTTGCCGCCGCCACCCGACACCGCCCGCCCGACCCCCAGATGCACCTCGGGCGCGACGACCGCCGTTTCGGACACCAGGTGTGCGATCCGATCCGGAGCCGCGCCGAAGGCGACCAGCGTGTTGCGGAGGTGGTCCGGGTCGAGCGCTCCGCGGAGCCACGACAGCACCGAATGCCGCCGCGGATCCCCGAGCGTCCGGGCGGCTGGCCGGTCCTGCTCGCACAGCCGCTGCATCGCCCGGTGCAATGCCTCCAGCAGCGCCACGACGGCCCGGACCAGCGTCCCGTCCGGCTCCACGCCGTCCCAGGACTCGTTCGGGGCGAACGCCGCCGACAGTACCGCCTCCACCGGCAGAACGTGCGGCGGCGCAGCGAACGGCAGGTCGACGCGCTTCTCGACCAAGAGACAACCCTCGCGCACGAACCGGATGAGCGCTCCGCCCTGCGAGCCGCCGACGGCCACCTCCCCCTCGACCCCCTCCCCGCGCACCGGCTCCACGATCCGCTGGCCGGCCCGCGGCGGCAGCCTCGCCTCCGTCTGCCGTTCCAGGAACCGGCGGCGCGCCTTCTCGCGCTCCACCGCGCGCTGCAAGGCGGGCGTCACATCCTCCGTGCGTCCGGCGAACAGCGCCTGCAGCAGATCCGCCTCGTCCTTCCACGCCGTCCGCACCACCCCCTGGCCCGCCTCGTCGGGCAGGTCGTCGAACGCCGCCGCGGTGTACCGCACCGGCCGCCCCGCCGCGATCTCGGCCAACAACTGTTCCGTGTGGAGCGGTTCGCCCCGCACCGCGTTCCACACCGGGACCCGGGCCAGAGCCCGGTGGATCGGGTCGAGCGCCGCGCCGGTGTCGCGGCATGCCGTGAAAGCCTCGCGACGCCGGCGCAGCGCGTCCAGGACGGCCTCCCGTACCCGCCCCGCCACGACGGCCGACCCGCCGAACGAACCGCGCTCGAGCGCCCCTGCCAGGGCGGCGTCGGCCGCCCGGCGCCAGGCCGCCAGCGCCCGTTCCCACGCGGCGTCGCGCACCACGTCCGACTGGGAGGCGTCGCGCCGGAAGTCCCGCGACTCGACCACGCCGAACGCATGCGGCGGCCCGTCCGGACGATGCCAGGCGACCAGCACGCCCGAACACAGCAGACCCACCCGCGGCGGCTCGTCGCGCGCGGGGTCGAAACACGCCATGCCCGCCAAGCCGGGCTCCTCGATCGGCGCCCGCCCCGCCGCCTCCGCCAGCCACGGTTCGTCGAAGCCGAACGACACCGGCTTGCCGTCCAGCACGACCGGCACGCGCGAGAACCGGCAGAGCCAGCGCAGCCAGCGCTCCTCCGCCACCGAACCGGCGAGGTTCCGCACGAACGCCACTGCCAACCCCGCCCGGAAGCGGCTCTTGACGTGGATCCGCGTTCCCGCCACCGCCTCCGGGGCCGGTTGGATCGCGTCGGGCCGGTCCGCGCGCAGCTCGAACCGCACGGCCGCCTCTTCGTCGCCGCTGTCGACCCGAATCCAGCGCGGGTTGAGGGCCATGGCCGCGTTGAGACCCAGCGCCAACGCGCGGCGCGCCCGCGTCGCATCGTCCTCCGAACGGACGAACAGCGAACCGTACAGTTCGTCGAAGTCGTACGCCGTCAGCGGCGGACCGTCGAACTCGCAGACCACGTCGTCGGAATCGATCCGGAAGTCGACGCGCGTCGCCCCTCGCAGGATCGCCGCCTCCACGAGGAACAGGACGTAGCGCCGCGGGTCGGCGAGCTGGAACTGCCGCAGCTTCGACCGCGCCTGCTCCCGGTCGAGCGTGAACTCGCCGGGCGCGACCTCGCTGGCGTCCCCCCGCAACTCGTCGATCAGGCGCTCCGGCGACGACATCGCGCCTCCCAAACCCGGGCCGCACTCCGCGCCTCGTCCCGCACGGTCCGCTCCCCGCCGATCCGGAACAGCTTCGCCGCCAGATACGCCGCCAGTTCGGGCTCTCGTTCCGCCGCGCCGCACAGCCGCCGCACCAACGGATGCCTTGCGTTCACCACCACCACCCGCCGCCGCGAGAGGAACGACGTCCCCAACACCCCTGCCTCGGCCAACGGTACCAGCGTCGCGTCCGGCGGGCGCGCGATCGCCACCCGGTCGGCGATCGTCGACCCGGGGTAGTCGAAATCCCCCGCTTCCAGTCCGGCCAATCGGCAACCGTCCGCCCGCAGCCGCTCCTCCAGCGCACGGCGGAGCGCCGCCCACCCCGCCGGCAACCGATCCGCGGGCACTTCCAACGGCCGGCAGAACGACGCCCCGGCGCGGGGCACCTCGGCCCGCGCCACCCACTCCAGGAGTTGCGCCTCCGCCGACCCGTCCGCCGCGTCGATCACGATCGAATGCAGTGCCCGCAATGCCTCGGCCACCGGCGACCCGGGCACCTCGCGGTACAACTCCCCGCGACGCGCCGCCGCGCGACACTCCCGCAGCGTCGCCGGCACCCCCGCCACGTCCCGGAACAGCTTGCGCTCCGGCGCCGCCTTGGCCGGAAGCTGCCGGAACGCCGTCCGGTACAGGTACTCCCGCAACGGCCCTGGCTCCGCCGCAGCCGCTTCCGCCTCCAGCAGATCCAACAGCCGCTCGAGCAGCGGACCCTCCACCAGCCGGCGCACGATCCCCATCGCCCGCTCGTAGTTCCGGTCCCGAATCACGTTGTCCCGCGTCAGCGTGTGCTCGAGGTACCGGGAGTCGATCTTGAACGCGACCCCGCCGAACGGGCTCTCGCTCTCCTCCAGCAAGGTCAGGCCGCGGTTGTAGTACCCGGCGAACGTCGCGCCGTCGACCGGGTAGCCGGCCACGACCTCCGTCCCCTCCTCCGCGTGCCGCACCTGGCAGGGGGCATCGAGCGCGAACGGCTGGTTGATCGGATCGCCCTGGAAGGTCACTTCGGTCCGCAGGTGTTTTGCCCAGTAGCCGATCACGGCGCGTGACCGCTCCACCAGGTCGTCGAACTCCTCGCGCGGCATCGCCCGGAAGATGCGGATCTTCGTCCCGTCCACCGGCTCGTCCCGCACGATCCGCTCGAACGTCCGATCCCGCTTGAACAACACCCGCCAGTTCTCGCCGCCCCGCGATGTATCGACGCACACGGCGTCGGGCTCCAGCGCGAACACGGACACGAACCCGATCCCGAACCGGCCGATCTTCGTCAGGTCGCCGTCCTTGCCGGAACTGAACAGCCGGGTCAGCTTCGTGTCGATGATCCGCCGATCCATGCCTTCCCCCCAGTCGTCCACGTGGATCACCGCCGTCCCCGGACCCGAGACTCCGGGCCGCGGCTCCAGGTACTCCAGGCGCACCTCGACCTGCGGACTGCCGGCATCGACCGCGTTCTGGATCAACTCGCGGTAGAACGACAGCGGGTCCGCAAACTGGTGGACCAGCGTCTCGAGGGCATCCTGGGCTTCGAGCGGTCGCGGCTGGTCGGTCATTGCCCCATCCTCGCACCAACCACCCATCCCAGGCTAGTCGGCCAAGACGGTCTCGTTTCGCCCAGCCGCAGCGCTCCAGCGGCCTACCGGAGGTCGGTTGCGCCGCTTCCCGCCCTGAGGCTGTCCGCCTATTCGCCGATTCCGGTTCCGACGGCGGCGGCCCTGGTGGTGACCCCGGCGGTCACCCCCGCCCTGGCGGAAAGTGGCGGGCGCCGTCGGGCCGACGAATTCCGCCGATCACTTCCCTTTGATTTCAAGGGGT
>JAAZOP010000545.1 GCA_012797735.1 Myxococcales bacterium | reverse complement strand
GGCTCGTCGTCGGAGAAGAAGGACAGGTCCTGCGGCGGGCCGGAGCCGGAGCCGGAGCCGCCGGACGGGCGCATCAGGATCACGACCAGCGAGACGGGGAGGGCGAGGAGGACGACGAGGGCGGCGAGCACGGCGGGGCGCATCACGAAGGTGCGTCCGCCCGCCGGCACGGACCGGGCGATCACGGAGGAGGCGGAGCGTTCGGACCGTTGGGGTCCACGGGGGGACGACGGCGGCTTGGCGACCGGGACGACCTCCCAGGCCGTCGAGACCTGCAGCTTGAGGTCCTGCGGAGGCTTGCGTGGTTCGATGATGATCGGCGCGGTGCCTCCGGCTGGTTTCTCCAGGTGCGGCAGCGCGTCGCCGGCCGGCAGCGCGCGCGGCAGCGGCGTGTCGCCGCCGCCGGTAGTGGTGGTGCCGGACAAGGGAGCATCCGTCGGCGGCGCGACCGCGAACGCCACGGTGTCCCCGCCCGCTGCCGGCGTCAGCGGGCGGTCCATCGCGGGCGCCGCCACCTCGGACCACGACAGCGCCGACTCGCTCGTTTCGCCCGCCAACCGGGCCAGCTCGGCATCGACCTCCAGCAGGTCCATCTGCATCGCGCGGGCCGAGTGGAACCGTTCGTCGGGGTTGCGACGCATCGCGCGCCAGCACGCCTCGTCGAGGATCTCGGGCACGACCGCCAGGACGTCGCGCAGCCGCGGGTACTGCCGCCGTTCCTGCCGCTCGGCGTACCGTTCGATCCACAGCAGGCTGGATTCCTGCTCGCGGTACGGCAGCCGTCCGGACACCATGCGGAACAGCAGCACGCCGCAGGCGAAGATGTCGGACCGCGCGTCGATCGGCTTGCGCTCGAACATCTCCGGCGCAACGTAGGCCGGCTTGCCCATCACCGTGCCGGCCTGCGTGACGTTGATCCGCGCCTCGCCGCCTCCCGTCGGACCGGCCAGGCCGAAGTCGAGCAGCTTGACCAGGGGGTCGCCGTGGGGCTGGGCGGTGAGGAAGACGTTGGATGGACCGAGATCGCGGTGGATCACGCCGGCCTGGTGGGCGGCCGCCAGGCCGTCGAGCACCTGCAACAGGATCGAGATCGCCCGGCGGGGCGGCAACGCCACCTCGCGGGCCAGGAGCTGGTCCAGCCCCTCGCCGTGCAGCAGCTCCATCAGGATGTACGGCTTCCCCCCCTCTCCGATCGCCGGGAGCCGCCAACCGAAGATGTTCACGATGTGCGGATGGCGCACCGCGCACAGCGCCCCGACCTCGCGTTCGAAGCGCAGCCGGTACTCCCGCTCGGTCGCCAGATGTTCATGGAGGAACTTGGCGGCGAAACGCTTGCGCGTCGCCAGCTTCTCCACCTCGAACACCGCCCCCATGCCGCCCGTCGCCAGCGGCTTGACGATGCGATACCCGGGGATCGTGACCCGCTCGTTCAACGGATACACTTCCTCCTCAAGAAGGATACGCCGAGGGGGGAGAGACGGTCAACGACGCGGGGCGTCGAATCCTGCCGCCCGCGGCCGATGAGCCGCTCGCTGTCCGACACCGCGGGGAAGCCGGAGAAGGCTGCTGTCGCCCCCGTTTCCTCGTGCGTCCATCCGTGGCGGCGGGCCGGACGACGCGAAGGAACGGGGGGATGCGCGCGTGGGCTTCGCGGCGGCGCCCGGACCGTTCGTCTCCTAGCGGTCGGGCCGGGAGGATCCCGGGCCGGGGGCGGCGACGACGCGGGCGGCCAGCGCGGTGCGGACGGCCGACGACGGAGAGAACAGCCGGACGCGCAGTCGGTAGCCGTCCGGGCAGCGCGACGCCTCGACGATCTTCCCGGACGCCGCCGTGCCGGTTTCGTCCCTCAGGACGACGCGCGCGCCCACCGGGTGCGGCTCCCCGGTCTCGACCGTCGCCACCTCGCCGACCAGGGCGACCAGCCGAGCCGCGGACCCGATCTCGAGCACCCGGTCGGTCACCGGCGGCCCTCCCGGCGCGCCTCGCGCTCGGTGTCCCGCCGGCGGATCTCCTGGCGCCGGTCGGGTCCGCTCTTGCCCCGGGCCAGGGCGAGTTCGACCTTCGCCCAGCCGCGGCGGAAGTACACCGCCAGCGGCACCAGCGTGTACCCGCGCTCGGCCACCCGCCCGATCAGCCGCTTGATCTCCCGCCGGTGGAGGAGCAGCCGTCGCGGTCGCCGGGGCGAATGGTTCACGTAGCCGCCGTGGCGGTACGGTGCGATGTGGAAGTTCAGCAGCACCAGTTCTCCGTCCTGCAACACCGCGTACGCGTCGGCGAGGTCTGCCTCGCCCTCGCGCAACGACTTGACTTCGGTTCCCTCGAGCACCAGTCCGGCCTCGAAGGTCTTCTCGACGGCGAAGCGTTCCCGGGCCCGGCGGTTGCGGCAGACGATGCGGATGCCGTCGTCGCCGGGGGCGTTCGGGTCGCGGGGCGCCCGGCGGGCGGGGGCGGATCGAGGCATGCGGCGCTGTCTACTCCACCAGGGCGAGGGTGGCAACCCGGACCGTGGCGGCGCCGGCGCGGCGGAGCAGCAGCGCGCAGGCGGCGGTGGTCGAACCGGTGGTCCGGACGTCGTCCAGCAGCAGCACGTCGCGGCCGGCCAGCACGGCGGGGGCATGGCGCGTTGCGAAGAGGACGCCGGCCAGCGCGCGGCGGCGCTCCGCGCGCGACAGCGAGCGTTGCGGCCGGGGTCGCGGAGCGGAGGCGAGCAGGTCGTTGCGGAAGGGGAGGCCGAGTCGGCGGGCCGCGGCGGCCCCCAGCAGCGTTCCGGGGTCGAAGCCGCGGCGGGCCAGGCGGGCGGGGTCGGGCGGCACGGCGACGGCGAGCGGTTTCGAACTGCAG
>JAAZOP010000544.1 GCA_012797735.1 Myxococcales bacterium | reverse complement strand
GTCCGGCGCGGGGCGTTCCGGCGTCCGGTGCGGCGAGCCGCGGGAGCGAGACGACGAACGTCGTGCCTTCGCCCGGCCGCGAACGGGCTTCGATGGAACCGCCCAGCGACCGGACCACGCGCGCGCTGATCGCGAGTCCCAGGCCCGTGCCGGGAATGCCCGACTCGCGGGCGGTCCGGCTGCGGAAGAACTCGGTGAACAGCCGCTGCCGGTCCTCGTCGGAGATGCCGATGCCGTAATCCCGCACGGCGACCTGCACGGTTGCCGCGTCGGCCGAGATCGTGACTTCCACGGGCTTGCCCTGCCCGTACTTGACGGCGTTGGACAGCAGGTTCGCCCAGACCAGGCTCAGGCGCGCCGCGGGCGCGGCGACCGGCAGGACGCGATCGGGCAGCGCCGCATCGATCCGGGAGCCGGACGCTTCGGCCAGCGGCAGCATCTCGTTCACCACCTCGCGGACCTGCGCCACGACGTCCACCGGCTCGGGCGCCGGCGCGCGGGCCCCCGAGGCTTCCACGGCGGTGAGGTCGAGCAGGTCGTTGATGAACGAGCGGAGTTCGCGGAGGCGGCCCTTGACCTTCAGCAGCTGCTCGCGTTGCGCCGGCGGGGTCTCGCCGACGAAGCCGTTGAGGATCAGGTCGAGGCGCGACTCGACGGCCGCCAGCGGACTGCGCAGGTCGTGGGAGGCGACGCCGAGCAGCCGGAGCCGCTGTTCGTCCACCTGGCGCAGCTCGTCGTTGCGCCGCCGCAACGCCGCCGCCAGCGCCGCGATCCGGCGGTGGCGGTCGCGCACCATCCGCGCCAGGTGCAGCCCGAGCCAGGTGGCGCCGCCGGTGGCCAGCACGACGAACGTCACGTCCAGGGCGCGCTCGAACCAGGCCGGCGCGACGGCCGGGTCGCCGAAGCGCCAGACGGGCCGCCAGCCGCCGAGGTGCTGCGCGACGGCCGAGAGCAGCAGCAGCACGGCGGCCGAGCCCAGGATCATCGCGGTGTGCCGCTTGGGCAGCAGCAACGCCGAGAACACGCCGTGCAGCACGAACATCGGCAGCAGCGGACCGCTGACGCCCCCGGTGAAGTGGATCGCGGCGGTCAAGAGCCCGAAGTCGACCAGCATCTGCTGGGAGGCGAAGTGGAGCACCTGCCCGCAGAGCCCCTCCTCCCCGCCGCGGGCCCGCCACGTCCAGAACGCGTTGGCGGCGCCGAGCAGGCTGACGAGGATGGCCAGGATCGGCCAGTTCGCGGCCGCCGGGAAGACGCAGGCGCCGAAGGCCACCGCCGCCAGCGCCCCGAACGCCACGTACCAGCGCACGCGAACCAGCCAGATCGAGCGGTTTCGCAGCGTGTCGCAGTCCTCGACCGTCAGCCCCAGCGGGCACGGCCGGACCTCGGCCCTCGAGCAGATCAGGATCGGTTCCGGGGCGGCCGTCGCCGTCGGGTCGCCCGTTCCCGGCGACTCCGACTCGCCCGCGCGGGGCTCTTCCCCACCGGCCGCCGGGCCGCCCGCCGTCGTTCCCTGTCCCTGCACCGCTCGCCGCTCTTCCCGCGCGCGGGACTCCGCGCCCGCCGCGCGGCGACTCTCGCACAACTTGCAGGATGTCTGCCAGCCGCGGGCGAGTCCCCCCGGGGCGGCGGCGGATCGGGTCCCCTCCGGATCGCGGCCGCAGGATCCGACGGCGCAGGTCGGCGACCCCGTCCGCTACGCCCTGCGGCCGGAGGTGGCCCCCTGCGGTGGAATGCCACGGCGGCGTGGCGGAATGCCCCGAACCGGGGGCACGAACCCCTTGCCAACGCCTCGAAAGTCGACTAACGCCAAGAGCACCGGCGGGGCTGGATGCGCGGGGGGAGCCGGCTTCGCCGGCGGCGTTTCGGGACGGCTCCGGCACGACCGGAGCCGGCGATGGTGCGAAGGTCGGAGTAGACGAGGCGTTCGAGCGACAAGGTGGTGGAGGTCATGGCCGAGAATCTCGAGAAGGTGATCCAGGAGGTGACGGCCCGCTACGGCAAGGACCGGACCCGGATGATGGACATCGTCCGGGAGGTCCAGGCCAGGCTGGGGCACGTCTCCGGCGCGGCGATGGACCTCATCGCGCGGGAGGTGAAGAGCCACCGTGTGGAGGTCGAGGGCGTGGTCACGTTCTACGCCTTCTACACCGACCGGCCGAAGGGCCGGCACGTGATCCGGGTGACGGACTGCGTGACGGCGCGGATGCGGCATGTCGACGAGGTCGTCGCGGCGTTCGAGAAGGAGTTGGGGATCCGGGTCGGCGAGACCACGCCGGACGGGCAGATCACGCTGGAGCGGACCTCGTGCATCGGCCTGTGCGACCAGGGTCCCGCGGCGCTGATCGACGACGTCCCGGTGACCTACATCTCGTCGGACAAGGTCAAGAGCCTCGTGCGCGTGCTGCGCGAGACGGGCGACGCGAAGAAGCTGGTGAAGACGCTGGGCGAGGGCAACAACGCGCTCGACCTGGTGCACTCGATGGTGATCAACAACATCCGCAAGCGCGGCGACGTGATCTTCGCGCCGTTCGAGTCGGGCTCGGCGATCCGGAATGCGGCCGCGGTCTCGCCGGCCGAGGTGATCCGTTCGGTGAAGACGGCGCGGCTGCGCGGGCGCGGCGGCGCCGGGTTCCCCGCCGGGATGAAGGGGGAGTTCGCGCGCAACGCGGCAGGCGACCGCAAGTTCCTGCTGTGCAACGCCGACGAGGGCGAGCCGGGGACGTTCAAGGACCGCGTGATCCTGACCGAGGCGCCGGACCTGCTGTTCGAGGGGATGGCGGTGGCGGGGTACGCGATCGGCGCGACGGAGGGGATCCTGTACCTCCGCGGCGAGTACGCCTACCTCCGTCCGTACCTCGAGCACGTCCTGGAGCAGCGGCGGGCGAAGAAGCTGCTCGGCAAGGGCATCGCCGGCAAGGCCGGCTTCGACTTCGACGTCCGGATCCAGCTCGGCGCCGGGGCCTACATCTGCGGCGAGGAGTCGGGTCTGATCCGGTCGTGCGAGGGGCTGCGCGGCTCGCCGCGCGACCGGCCGCCGTTCCCGGTCGAGCGCGGGTACCTCGACCTGCCGACGGTCGTCAACAACGTCGAGACGCTGTGCTGCGCCGCCCGGGTGCTCGAGAAGGGCGCCGCGTGGTTCGCGCAGATCGGTTCCGAGCAGAGTTCGGGGACGAAGCTGTTCAGCGTGTCCGGCGACTGCCGGCGGCCGGGCGTCTACGAGCTGCCGTTCGGCCTGACCGTCGCCGAGTTCCTCAAGGAGGTGGGCGGCGACGACGCGCAGGCGGTCCAGGTCGGCGGACCCTCCGGCACCTGCATCGACCGCGGCCAGTTCGGACGCAAGCTCGGCTTCGAGGACCTGCCGACGGGAGGCTCGATGATCGTGATCGGCCCCCAGCGCGACATCCTCGATGTGGCCGCGGCGTTCATGGAGTTCTTCGTCGAGGAGAGTTGCGGGTGGTGCGCCCCCTGCCGGATCGGCAACGTGCTGATCCGGGAACGGCTGGAGCGGATCCGGGCCGGCAAGGGGCTGCCCGAGGACTTGACGTACCTCGAGGAACTGTGCACGACGGTCAAGAAGACGAGCCGCTGCGGCCTCGGGCAGACCTCGCCCAACCCCGTGGCGACCACGCTGCAGAATTTCCGCAAGGCCTACGAGGCGAAACTGCTGCCGGCGCGCCAGGACGGCCGGCAGCCCACCTTCGATCTCCGCGCCGCGCTCTCCGAGGCGGTGCGCGTGCAGGGCCGCGAGCCCGTGGCGCACTAGGACGGCAGGAGGGAGCACGATGAGCGACTTCACGTTCACGATCGACGGGGTCGAGGTCCCGGCGAACAAGGGCCAGACGATCCTCGAGGCCGCCGACGCGGCCGGCATCTACATCCCGCGGCTGTGCTGGGCCAGGGACCTGGCGCCGGGCGGCCATTGCCGCGTCTGCACCGTGCTGGTCAACGGCCGGCCCCAGAGCGCCTGCACCCATCCGGCGGGACCGAAGATGGTCGTCGAACACGACACGCCGGAGATCCGCGCCTGGCGCAAGAACGTGGTGGAGATGCTGTTCGTCGAGGGGAACCACTACTGCATGTTCTGCGAGAAGAGCGGCAACTGCGAACTGCAGGCGATGGGATACCGGCTCGGGATCACCACCCCCAAGTATCCCTACATGTTCCCCCAGCGCGCGGTGGACGCCACGCACCCCGACGTGATGGTGGACCACAACCGTTGCATCGCCTGCGGCCGCTGCGTCCGCGCCTCGCGCGACCTGGACGGCAAGAACGTGTTCCAGTTCGTGCAGCGCGGCCATCACGTGCGCGTGGCGGTCAACGCCGAGGGCGGCCTCGGCCGGACCAACCTCAGCGCCGCGGACAAGGCCGCCCAGCTCTGTCCGGTGGGCGCGATCCTGGTCAAGCGCGTCGGCTACGCCGTCCCGGTGGGCCGCCGCCTGTACGACGTCAAGCCGATCGGGTCGGACATCGAGGCCAAGCGGGCCGCGACCCCGTCGGGCAAGTGAGGAGGCGAGCGATGGCGAAGCCCAAGGTCGCAACCGCTTCCCTGGCCGGCTGCTTCGGCTGCCACATGTCGATCCTCGATATCGACGACCGCATCCTGAAGCTGGCCGAGCTGGTGGAGTTCCACAAGTCCCCGATCAACGACATCAAGAAGTTCTCCGAGCGCTGCCTGGTCGGGATCATCGAGGGCGGCTGCTGCAACGAGGAGAACGTCCACGTGCTGCAGGACTTCCGCAAGAACTGCGACCTGCTGATCTCGCTGGGCGACTGCGCCACGATGGGCGGCCTCCCCGCGATGCGCAACCACGTGCCGCTCGAGGAATGCCTCGCCGAGGCGTACCTCCACGGCCCGACGGTGCACAACCCCGCGAAGCAGATCCCGAACGACCCGGAGATCCCGCTGATCCTCGACAAGGTCTACCCGTTGCACGAGGTCGTGAAGATCGACCTGCACCTCCCCGGTTGTCCGCCGCCGGCGGACGCGATCTGGGAAGTGCTGGTGGCGCTGCTCAACAACAAGCCCATCGACCTCAAGTATGGGCTGCTCCGCTACGACTGAGCGGGAAGGAGATGCGGCCGTGACAACGACGACGACCGACCTCAAGCGCATCACCATCGAGCCCGTGACGCGGGTCGAGGGGCACGGCAAGGTCAGCCTGCTGCTCGATCGGCAGAACAAGGTCCGGCAGGCCCGCTTCCACATCGTGGAGTTCCGCGGCTTCGAGCGGTTCGCGCAGGGACGCCCGTACTGGGAGATGCCGGTGCTCGTGCAGCGCCTCTGCGGCATCTGCCCGGTCAGCCACCATCTCGCCGCCGCCAAGGCGATCGACATGCTGGTCGGCGTCGACGCCGACAAGCTCACCCCCACCGGCGAGAAGATGCGGCGGCTGATGCACTACGGCCAGTTCTACCAGTCCCACGCCCTGCACTTCTTCCACCTCGCCTCGCCCGACCTGCTCTTCGGCTTCGACGCCGACCCGCAGGTCCGCAACGTGCTGGGCGTGGCCGCCAAGTTCCCCGACCTCGCGGTCCAGGCCGTGCTGATGCGCCGCTACGGCCAGGAAGTGATCCTCCGCACCGCCGGCAAGAAGATCCACGGCACCGGCGCCATCCCGGGCGGGATCAACAAGAACCTGTCGATCCAGGAGCGCGACGAGCTGAAGAAGGACGCGCCGAAGATGCTCGAGTGGGCCGTGGCGGGGCTCGAGCTGTGCAAGAAGTTCACCCGCGAGCATCTCAGCGATCTGGCCGACTTCGGCTCCTTCCCCTCCAACCACCTGTCGATCGTCCGCAAGGACGGCGCGCTCGACCTGTACGACGGCAACCTCCGCGCGATCGACAGCGAGGGGAAGAAGATCTTCGACCAGGTCGCCCCGAAAGACTACCTCTCGGTGATCCGCGAGGAGGTCCGCCCCTGGTCCTACATGAAGTTCCCGTTCATCAAGGACCTGGGACCCGAGAAAGGGTGGTACCGCGTGGGCCCGCTGGCTCGCCTCAACACCTGCGACTTCATCGACACCCCGGTGGCCGAGAAGGAGCGCCAGGAGTTCAAGGCCCTCACCCAGGGCAAGCCCAACAACATCACGATGGCCTACCACTGGGCGCGCCTCATCGAGCTCGTCCATGCGATCGAGAAGATCCAACTCCTCCTCGACGACCCCGACCTCCAGGGCACGAACCTGGTGGCCAAGGGGACCTTCCGCGGCGAGGGGGTGGGCATCGTGGAGGCTCCGCGCGGCACGCTGTTCCACCACTACAAGGCCGACAAGAACGACCAGATCACGATGGCCAACCTGATCGTCTCGACGACGAACAACAACGAGCCGATGAACGCGGCGGTGCGGAAGGTGGCCGAGCAGTTCTTCGACGGCCGCGAGGTGACCGAGGGGCTGCTCAACCGGATCGAGGTCGCGATCCGCGCCTACGACCCGTGCCTCTCGTGCGCCACCCACGCGATGGGGCAGATGCCGCTGATCGTCGAGGCGCTGGACGAGGCGGGGACCGTCGTGTCCCGCGCCGTGAAGGGGTAGGGGAGAGCGCGTGCGCGTGCTGTTCCACGGCTTCGGCAACCCGGGCCGCCGCGACGACGGTCTCGGCCCGGCGTGCGCCGCCGCCGTGGAACGGTGGGCCCTGCCCGGCGTCGCGGTCGACGCCGACTACCAGCTCACCGTCGACGACTCGGCGGCCCTGCGCGACGTCGACGTCGTCGTCTTCGCCGACGCGGCGGTGCGGGGCCCCGAGCCGTTCGAGTTCCGCGCGATCGAACCGCGGCCGGGAGTGCCGTTCGGCAGCCACGGCATCGAACCACCGGCGCTCCTGGCGCTGACGCGCGAGCTGTTCGGTCGCGCTCCCGAGGCGTGGCTGCTGGCGATTCGCGGGTACGAGTTCGACGGGTTCGACGAGACGTTGTCCGGGCGCGCGGCGGCCAACCTCGCCGCAGCGCTCGAGTTCATCGAGCCGGTGCTGCGGAACCGGACGTTCCGCGCCGCCGGCCCAACCGCCCGCGACCCGGAGCGCGCTCCGGCCGCGGCAGGCGAGGGTGCGTCATGAAGAACGGCAAGCATGTCATCCTGTGCGTCGACGACGACAAGGACATCCTCGAGACGCTCAAGGTGGTGCTCGAGGCCAACGGCTACTCCGTCCTCACGGCGGGCACCGGCGAGGCGGCGTTCAAGGTCTGGCAGGCCGAGAAGCCCGACCTGGTGATCGTCGACCTGATGATGGAGGAGGTCGACGCCGGCACCAGCCTCGTCACGCGCCTCAAGGCCCAGGGCAACACCGCCCCGGTGTTCCTGCTGTCCTCGGTCGGCGAACAGCTCGGCCGCAACATCGACTACAACCAGCTCGGGCTGGCCGGCGTGTTCCAGAAGCCGATCGAACCCACCACCCTGATCAAGACGCTCAAACAGCACCTCAAGTAGCCTCCGTCCACCCGCCACTTCGCCCGCGCCAAGCCGGCCAGGAGTCGTCCGCCGGAAGTGCACGACTCGCGGGACGCCGTTCCGGCTGCGATTCCTGCACGCCGCGATGCGGATTCCGCAGCGCGGCGGCGCGCCGCGGAAGCGGACCGCGCGAAACGACGCAGGTTCTGCTTCTGGCACGTGTCGTGCTTTGCCTTCTCCACCGGCAAGGAGGTCGCCATGAGGAAGTGGAACGGGATCCTGGTCGTGATGATGGTCGTGCTGTCCGCGGGACTCGCCGCCGCGCAGCCCCAGCCGCCGCCCCCGCCCGGAGGAGGGGGCCGGATGGGGCCGCCTCCTCCCCCGCCGCCGCCCCTGGAGCTGGTGCTCGTCGAGCACGCCGACGAGCTGGGGTTGAGCCAGGCGCAGGTGGCGCAGATCCAGGCGCTGGCCGAGGCGGCGCGCGCCGATCTGGAGGCGCTGCACCGCGCGGTGGCCGAGGCGTTCCGCGCGGGGACGGTCGCCGAGTTCCTGGCGGCGGACGAGGCGCTCCAGGAGCGGCTGCTCGCCCTGCGCGCCGCGGTGCTCGGGGTGCTCACCGAAGCGCAGTGGCGCGCGCTCCAGGAGACGCTGCCGCCGCCTCCTCCGGGGCCGCCCGGCCCGCCGCCCGGCCCGTGCCCCGCCCGCTGACCCGCCGTCCCGGTCCCTCGGATCGCCCCGCTCGAGCCATCCGTGCCGCGGCCCGCTCAGCGCCGCCCTGCTCCCACCGGTTGGAGGAGCCCGTCTCGCCTCACCCCGGCACCTGGCGGCTCCGCCGGCGGAGACGGCACGGCGCGGATGGCTCCGTTCCGGCGGCGCCGGCGCGAGCGTCGCGTCCCCGGCGCGGCGGATTCGTTCCGCGCCCCGGGCTCGTGCGGTTCAGTACCGGGTTTCGCAGGGGTGTCGGGCGGCGAAGCCGGCGACGAGGTCGAGCGACCCTTCGTCGGCGCCGTCGTACATCCACGACAGCGCCCCGGCGTAGCCGTTGGACCACCAGCTATCGACGACCATGTCGTAGGTCACGCCGGCGGTCAGGTCGCCCATCGGGAACTCGCCCATCACCACCGGCTTGTCGGTCAGGCCGTAGGTCGCAGGCGGGTTGGAGTAGGGCCACCAGCGGTTGATCCAGTCGTACATGTGGATCTGGTAGAAATCGAGATCGACCCGCGTCCAGGCGTGGGCCCACTTCCAGGCGGTTCCCCCCACGGTGATCAGGGCCTCGCTCTCGGCCCGCAGCACGGCGATCGTCTCGGCGACGAAGGTCTCCATCTGCGCGTGGGTCACCGCCTCCAGTTCGCCGTTCGGATCGTAGTCCTCGTCGCCGTACGGGCTCGGCCCGGTCATCGCCCACTCGGGCTCGTTGATCACGTCCCAGGCGATCAGCCGGTCGTGGTGCGGGTCGGCCTGGGCGGCGCGGGCCAGCGGTCGCACGACCTGTTCGAGCAGCCGGCGGCGGCGGGCCTCGTCCCGCACCAGCGGCGCGATGCCCGGGATCGCGACGCCGTACTCCTCGCGGCTCGGCCGGAAGTTGTCGAACGAGAAGAGGCAGAGCATCAGGTAGAGGTCGGTCTCGGCGGCGAGTTCGAGGGCCGCGGCGAGGTCGTCGAGCGTGGTGGGGCCGAGGCCGGTGGGGTTCTCGTCGCCGTCGAACAGGATGCCGGCGCCGCGGAAGTCCGGGAACATCCACCAGCGGATCACGCTCGCCCCGTGGTCGTGCATCCGCTGGAGGTCGGCGCGGTAGTTCGCGCGGTCGCCGGCCACGCCGGTCTGGCCCCAGGCCGGGATGCCGCCGAAGTCGCCGACGAAGTGGCGCCATGCGTAGTTCACGCCGTAGAGGAAGCGGCGCCGGCAGCCCCACGGGATGCCGGTCGCCACCGGGCACTCGTCGACGCACGGCCCTCCGTCGCCCGCCTCCGCGGGGGTTTCGGCCGGCGTGTCGCCGGGGACGTCGGCCTCCGTCTCGACCTCGGCGGGCAGGTCGGCGCCGGCGTCCGTCTCGCCGGTCGTCTCGCCGGCGGCTTCGAACTCGGCGCCGGCGTCATCCGGTGCGGCCGCCGAGTCGTCGCCGCAGCCGGCGAAGAGCGCAAGTCCGAGAACGACGATTTCGGGCAACCGTTGCATGGCGACCCTCCTCCCGCGGCGCGCGCCGGCGCCGCGGCCCCTCAGGCCCGCTCGACGAACCGGGCGACCAGCTTCTTGCGGCCCCAGCCGGGGAACTCGACCGTGATCTTGACCTCGGCCCCCTCCTCGAGATCGACCACCCGTCCCACGCCGAAGCGCGGATGGCGCACCCGGTCGCCGGTGCGGAATGCCAACCCCGCCCCCTCGGCCACCGCCTGGCAGATCTCCTGCTCGACGGTGGGCGGCGCCGGGTCGTTCCACGGTTGCGGCTGCGCCTTCGGGGCGCGGCGGACGACGACCGGGCCGGAGCGGCCGCGGTCGCCGCGCGGCGGGCCGC
>JAAZOP010000044.1 GCA_012797735.1 Myxococcales bacterium | reverse complement strand
GCGCCCGCACCCGCCGGCTCCTCGGGCAGCGGCGCCGCGGTGACCACGATCTCCTCGAGGACGATCGGTGCCGGGAGCGGCTCGTCGGCCGGCGTCGATTCCTCCCCGGCCGGCTCCGCCCCCTCCGCGGCCCGTGCCGCCAGGACTGCCGCCGGGACGAGCCACGCCAACGCGGGGCCGACCGGTGTGCGGCTCGGGACGCTGCGCCGGTGCCGTCTCAAGGCCGGGTCACATCGATTTCCGCGACGTCCCGCGGGCTCATGCAACCGGGGTATCCCAGCGCCGGGTCCCACCGCAGGTCGCGGGTCGCCGGATCGATGTACCCGCGCGCCAGCGTCTCCCAGGCGACGGGCACCAGCGACGCGCAGAACTCGCGCGACTCGGGGCGGAAGCCGTCGGCCCCGACGAACCCGGCGGCCAGGCCGGCGGTCGGCTCCCCCGGCAGCGCCGCTTCGATCACCGCCTGGAGTCCGACGACGGGCGTCCCTTCGACGACCGTCGTCGGCAGCGTCCCGAGCGCCACCTCGTGCCCGGCGTCCTGGAAGACGACCGTCACGCTCCGGGCGCCGCCGTCGGCGCCCGCGTCGTCGTCCGCGGACACCGACTGTTCGCACCCGACGGCGAGGATCGCCAGTCCCGCCGCCGTCCATCGCATCGCGTTTCGCACCGCGTTCCTCCTTCACCGCGTCTGCGCCCGCGTCATGCACACTCGTGCATAACGACCCGTTGATACCCTCGCGCGGCGGCGGGTGTCAAGCCGTCCGGCGCCGCCCGCGTCCTCGGCATCCGGCCGGCGTCCGGCGCACCCTCCCTCGTGATCGTGATCGTGGACGTGATCGTGATCGCGCTCGTGATCGTGGACGTCGACGTGGCCGCGCTCGCGCTCGTCCGCGTCCACGCACACGATCGCTCGGGCTTCCGAGCCGCTTCGCCGCCGTCCTGCCGCCGGGCCGCGGGATGCGGGGGGCGGCAAGGCCGGGGGGCGTTCCGGACTCCGTCCGGCGCCGCCGCCGTTGTCGTCTCGCGCGGCGCCCTGGTTTCTGCTAGTCGACCGCTCGAGGCGCGGACGGCATGGCGTCGTGGGCGTTGATCAGCGGAGAGCGTGGCGAGGGCAAGACGTCGCTCGCGTTGCGGCTGGTGTCGCGGCTGCGCGAGGCGGGGTTGCGGGTCGATGGGTTCGTGCAGCGCGCGCTGGAGGACGCCGAGGGGGAGCGGACCGGGTACGACCTGGTGCGGCTCGGCACGGGCGAAGCGGTGCCGCTGGCCCGCCGCGGGACGCCGCCCGCGGACGACCGGCCGGCCGTCTGCCACTACGTCTTCGACCCCGAGGCGTTCGGGCGGGCGCAAGCCTGGCTGCGCGACGGGGCCGGCCGGGCGCCGGTGCTGCTGCTCGACGAGATCGGGCGGCTCGAGGCGGCCGGAGGCGGGCACGCCGGCGCCGTCCGCCTGGCGCTCGACCTGCCCGACCCGACGGTGGTGATCCTGTCGGTGCGCGCCGAGCTGCTGTTCCCCGCGGTGTACCGGTTCCTCGGGGAGCAGCCGGTCGAGCCGGTGGCGGCGCTGGAGGCTCCGGCCACGCCGGCGGCGGAAGAGGAGTTCGTGCGGCGGGTCGTGGGCGCGCTCCGCGCGGGCGGCGGGGGAGAGGACGGGCGGCGGGCGGTGCGCGCGGGCGGCCTCGATTGGCGCGAGGTCTGCGCGCGGATGCGCGAGGCGTCGGAGCGGCAGGCGGAGCGGCTGGCCGACCCGGGGTTCGCGCTGCCGGAGGATGCGTGGCAGCCCCGGGCCGCCCGCTTCGCGCGCCGGGCCCGCGCGGGGCCCCGCCCCGACGCGGTGGTCGAGTGGCTGCGGGCGCGGCTGCGCCCGACCGACACCGTGCTCGACGTCGGCGCCGGCACCGGCCGCTACGCGCGGTACCTGGCGGAAATGGCGGCGCGGGTCGTCGCCGTGGAGCCGTCGCCGGCGATGCGGGCGGAGCTGGAGCGGCTGCTGGTCGAGGAGCGGCGCTCCAACGTCGTCGTGGTGCCCGAGGCGTGGCCGGCGGCGACGGCGCGGCGCGCGGACGTGGTCTTCTGCGCGCACGTGGTCTATTCGATCGCCGACCTGCCGCCGTTCCTCGAGGCGCTGGACGCGGCGGCGGAGCGGCTGTGCGTCGTGGTCTGCGGCCTGCAACCGCCGAACGCGGTGCTGGCGCCGGTGTGGGAGGCGGTGCACGGCGAGCCGCGCCTCCCGCTTCCGGGCGCGCTCGAGATCTTCAACCTGCTGCACCAGCTCGGCCTGCCCGCCGGTTTCGAGATCCTGCCGCGGGAGGACGACCGGTTCCGTTACGAGAGCCGGGACGATGCATTGCGCGCGTTGCGCCAGCGGCTGCACCTCCTGCCGGGACCGGAGACCGACGCGCGGATCCGGCGGGCGATCGAGGCGCGGTTCGTCCACCATCCCGACGGGAGCTGTTCGATCCGCCCCGTGCCGCGCGACGCGGTGCTCTGGTGGACCCGCGACGCCCGCCGCCCGCCCTGAGCCCGCGGGGCGCTCGAGCGCCTCGACGCCCCGCGGCCGACCCTGCTAGCATCGCCTCGTTTCGGCGAGGGAGGTGGAGATGTCCGAGCTGACCGAGTCTCCGGCGTGGAAGGCGCTCGACGCGCACCGGCGGGCCGTGGGCGGGCTGCACCTGCGGCGGATGTTCGAGGAGGACCCCGAACGGTTCGCGAAGTTCAGCCTGCGGCTCGACGACCTGCTGGTCGACTTCTCGAAGCAGCGCGTGACGGCGGAGACGATGCGGCTGCTGTTCGCGCTGGCCGAGCAGGCCGACGTGCGGGGCTGGATCGGACGGATGTTCGCCGGGGAGAAGATCAACTTCACCGAGGGACGCGCGGTGCTGCACGTCGCGCTGCGCAACCGCTCCGAACGGCCGATCCTCGTCGACGGCCGCGACGTGATGCCCGACGTGCGGCGCGAGCTGGAGCGGATGCGCCGGCTATCCTCGGCGGTGCGCGACGGGACGTGGACCGGTCACACCGGCCGGCGCATCACCGACGTGGTCAACCTCGGCATCGGCGGCTCGGACCTCGGCCCGCTGATGGTCTGCGAGGCGCTGCGGCCCTACGGCCGGCCCGACCTCCGGCCGCACTTCGTCTCGAACGTGGACGGGACGCACCTGGCCGAGACGCTCCGGCGGGTCGCCCCCGAGACGACGCTGTTCCTCGTGGCCTCCAAGACCTTCACGACCCAGGAGACCCTGACCAACGCCCACTCGGCGCGCCGCTGGCTCGTCGAACGGCTCGGTTCCGAGGCGGCGGTCGCGCGGCACTTCGTCGCGCTGTCGACGAACCGCAAGGCGGTGACCGAGTTCGGGATCGACCCGGAGAACATGCTCGAGTTCTGGGACTGGGTCGGCGGGCGGTACTCGCTCTGGTCGGCGATCGGGCTGTCGATCGCGATCGCCGTCGGCTTCGACCGCTTCGAGGAGCTGCTGGCGGGGGCGCACGAGGTCGACGAGCACTTCCGCACCGCGCCGCTCGAACGCAACCTGCCGGTGATACTCGCCCTGCTCGGCATCTGGAACCAGAACTTCCTCGGCGCGGCCGCCCACGCGATCCTGCCGTACGACCAGTACCTCCACCGCTTCGCCGCCTACTTCCAGCAGGGCGACATGGAGAGCAACGGCAAGCGGGTCGATCGGGCGGGGCGGGTGATCGAGGACTACGACACCGGGCCGATCCTGTTCGGCGAGCCGGGGACGAACGGCCAGCACGCCTTCTACCAGCTGATCCACCAGGGCACGCGACTCGTCCCGTGCGACTTCCTCGCCCCCGTCCAGACCCACAACCCCCTCGGCGACCACCACGCGATCCTGCTCGCGAACTGCCTGGCGCAGACCGAGGCGCTGATGCGCGGCAAGACGGAGGCGGAGGCGCGCGCGGAGCTGGAGGCCGCGGGGCTCCGCGGCGAGGCCCTCGAACGCCTGCTGCCGCACAAGGTGTTCCCCGGCAACCGGCCCACCACCACGATCCTCTTCCGCCGGCTCGATCCCCGGACGCTCGGCCGGCTGATCGCCCTCTACGAACACAAGATCTTCGTGCAGGGGGTGATCTGGGGCGTCAACAGCTTCGACCAGTGGGGGGTCGAGCTGGGCAAGCAGCTCGCGCAGAAGATCCTGCCCGAGCTCCGGTCGGGCCGGCCCGCCGGCACCCACGACGCCTCGACCAACGGCCTCCTCGAGCACTGCCTGCGGCTGCGCGAAGGTTGACGCGCGACCGGCGGCGCGCGCCTCACTGCGGCGTCAGGATCAACGTCGTCTCGACCCGGAACTGCGACTCGACCGTGTGCCGCTCGGCGAAGAACAGGTCCATGTCGTAGACCCCGCAGCGGGTCAGGCCGAGGGTGGCCGCCAGGTCATCGATCCGTACCGACGCCGACTCCGCTCCATGGACGCCGCCGAGGTCGATCGCGAGCCGCCCGGCGATGAACACCCACAGGTCGTCGTCGCCGAAGAACTCGAACACCTCCCCGCCGTGGTACTCGAACGCCGTCCGCAGCTCGAAGGTGAAGTGGTAGTTGTGCGACCGCCCCTCGTTGCCGAACAGGGCGCAGTCGATCGGGAAGAACGTGGTGTCCTCGAAGACGTACCCCGCATCGGCCGCGCTCCAGCGCAGGACGATCGTCTCGTCGCGCGCGCGGTTGTAGTCCGCCGTGTCGCGGTACCACATGTCGAACCACGCGCGGCCGTTCGTCGTGTAGGTGACGCCCGACGCACGGGCGTAGACCGGCTTGCCGTCCGCGCCGAGCAGCGCCTCGACGATGCCCCGGTCGTCCGCGATGCGGTACTCGAAGTCGGGGTGATCCCACGCCGAGCCGCTCCGGCGGAAGTCGCGGATCCGGCCCGTCAGCTCCAGCGTCGCCGGCAGGGCCGGCTCGATGCAGCTCTCCCACCGGCCCGAAACGCAGGTCTGCAAGCCGTGACCGCACGTTCCGCAGCTCCGCGTCAGCCGGTCGTCGGTCCGCCCGTCGCAGTCGTCGTCCTCCCCGTTGCAGTCCTCGGCCGTCGGATAGACCGCACCGGTGCAGAGGCCCCACGCCCCCGAGGAACCGCAGGTTTGCAGGCCGGCCGCGCAGCGCCCGACGCCGATCTCGGACGGGTCGCCCAGGTAGCACGACTGGGTCGTGCCCGGCGTGCAGGGGCAGCCGTCGTCCGCGACCGTGTCGCAGTCGTCGTCGAGCCCGTTGCCGCAGACCTCGTGGTCGAGGCACGGGGTTCCTCCGTCGTCGGCGTCCGCATCGGCATCGGCGTCCGCATCTCCATCCGCGTCCGCATCGGCATCGGCGTCCGCGTCCGCATCCCCATCCGCGTCCGCATCGGCATCGGCGTCCGCATCTCCGTCCGCATCCGCATCGGCGTCGGCATCCGCATCGGCGTCGGCATCTCCATCGGCGTCCGCATCCCCGTCCGCATCCCCGTCCGCATCGGCATCGGCATCCGCATCCCCATCCGCGTCCGCATCCCCGTCCGCGTCCGCATCGGCGTCCGCATCCCCGCCCGCGTCGGCATCGGCGTCGGCATCTCCATCCCCGTCCGCGTCGGCATCGGTGCCCCCGCCGTCCTCTCGGTCACCGGTCTCTCCCGCTTCCTCGTCCCAGACGTTGGGGAACGACGCCCAGCACGCGGTCATGGTCGAAGCGAGCGCCCACGCCCAAGCCAGTCGCAGCAACGCTCTGATCCACCCCATGTCCTGGATGCTTCTCTGCCCGCCCCGGCCTGTCAAGCCGGCGCGGCGCGCGCCGGGCGCGCCGGCCTCGGCGCGGGCCCCGGTTTCCACGAGGCGCGCGTTTCCACGAGGCGCGCGACTTGACGACACGGGAGACCCGGGACAGGCTTCGCATCGACGGCACGAGGCAGCCGCGCGGAGGGCCGCGTCGGGAGACGACGGAGGGAGGGCGACGGTGACGGGTGAAGACCGGGGATGCACCATGGTCGCGCGGCCGTTCCCGGGCCTCGGGTTGCTCGCAGCCGTGTTTGCGTGCAGTTCGGGCAACGGGACCACGGACGACGGCCGGGAGGTGGACGCGGCGCACGAGGACGGGGGCGCGCCGACGGACGACGGCGGCATGGACGAGATCCCCGCCGATATCCTCGAGCCGGGGGAAGCGGACGCGGAGGAGAGCGAGGAGGTCCGGGCCGACATCGCCGGCGACGGGGACTGCGACTGCAGGTTCGAATGCGACGGTCGCGAGTGGTCCTGCGATTCCACGGTGGGGCTGACGGAACCGCTTCCGCCCTGCACGCCGGCCGATCCCTGCCGGTGCCTCTCGGTGGAGTTGCGGGAGGAATGCGTGTGCGACATCGCCGCGCCATCGGCGGAACCGCTGTGTCGGACCGGCGAGGTCGGGCTGCGCCGCGGGCGTCTCGAGGTCGACGACGGCCCCGCGCTGCGTCGGACCGACGAGGACGGCGTTCCGCGCTACGCCTGCCTGTTCCGGCCGGGGGACGCCTCTGATCGCAACCCGTACCCGCTCGTGGTGTGGCTCCACGGAGGCGGCGGGGGCTCGGCGGACGACCTGTACAACACCACGTCGCTGCGGGAGAAGGCGGACCCGGGGCGGGCGGCGGCCTTCGACCTGCGCGGCGGAGGTCGGCCCGGTTTCGCCCTCCTGGCGGTCGACGGCCGGCGGCTGCACTATCCGACCGACGACCCGAGAGACGGCCAGCATCACGATTTCTACCATCGCGACCTCGGGCTCCCTTCCACCAACCGCGACATCTCCAACCTGGACGCCTGGATCGATCGGGTCGTGGCCGACGGAGGAGTGGACCGGAATCGCATCTACCTCATGGGATGGTCGAACGGCTGCTTCTTCGCCCAGCTCTACGCGTTCGCCCGGCACGATCGCGGAACGCCCGCGGGCAACCGTCCAGCGGCCGTCGCCTGCTACTCGGGCGCCGATCCGTTCGAGAACATCAACCGCGACCAGACCCCGAGCTGCCGGCTCGCGTCCTACCCCGCGACGGACGCGCCGATCCTGCTCGTGGGTCGCGACTGCGACAACCCGACCTGCGATCAGGCGCAGGCCGACCGTCTGATTGCCGATGGCGTCGATATCGAACCGGGCCATGTCGCGGCTCCCTGGGTGTCGACCTGTCTGGCGGGCGTGGCTCCGGCGATGCAACGGATCATTCTCGATCATCTGGGGAGGACGGTCCCGCTCTGCCTGCCGCCGGAGGAATGCGATGCAGTCAAGGCCGTCTTCAACCACATCCGCTGGCCGGACGGCAGGGCGTTCCTGGACACCGTCGACCAGGAGCCGACCATGCTGGAGTTCCTGCGGACACATCCGCTCTCCTGAACGGCGCCATCCAGAACGGCGCCCTCCCCTCCCCTGCGTCCTGAAGCCGCCCCGCAAGACCGCCGTTCCCTCGCCTCGGTGTCCTCCACGTCTCCGCGGCGCGACCCGGCCCCGTGGGCCGCTTGCCCGCCCGCTGCGTCCCCGCTAACCTGTTCCCGGCGGCTCCGCGCGCCGGAGGGGTTCGTGGATCGACGGGACGATCGGAGCGGAGGGGAAACGCGAGGGAGCGGCGTCGCGCGGGCGATGCGGTGGGCGCTCGCCGCGCTGGCGGCGTGCGCCGCGGCGTGCGATCCGCCGCCGCTGGACGGGCCCGCGACGGGCGTCTCGGCGCGCGCGGTGGAAACGGCGCGGCCGGCGCCGCGTTCCGCCGGCTTCGCCGGGCTGGAGCCGGAAGTCCTGGATCTCTCCGGCGCCGACCTGGCGCGGCCGGAGGTGCTCGACCGCTTCCGGGTCGGGCGCGACACGGCCCGGCAGTGGGCCCTCGGCTGGCTGTCGGCGCGGGGCGAGCTGGCCGGGCCGGCCCGCGTGTGCTTCGACCTCCCGTGGCTCGACGCCGGCGGCGCGACGGTGGCCTGGGAGTTCGTGCTGACCGACCTGCCGGACTGCAACGGCTGGGGCGACCTCGTTCGCCACGCCCGGGCGCTGCGCGGCGCGGGCGCGGCGGTCGCCCCCGGCGCCGAGGAGCTGCGCGCCCGGACGGAGCGCTCGGCGCGCCACTTCTTCACGCTCGCCGTCTCCGCCTGGTCGTTCCGCCATCCGCTGCGGGACGGGGTGAAGGGGTTGCCGTTCCGCTGGATCGCGTTCGACCGGCTGCCGGAGGCGTTGGCGGCGCGCGGCGTGGAGCCCGCGGCGATCTACCCGCTGGGCGGCGCGGGCGGCCTGGTCGAGGCGGTCGACTACCGCGCGGGGGGCGAGCGGGTGCTGTTCAGCCATCACGCGGGTCGGGTGGTGCAGCCCGATGAGCTGCGTTGGCGCTTCGACGCGGCGGCGGCTCTCGGCGACTGGCGCGAGCTGGCGCGACGGCGCCACGCGGACGACCCCTCCGGATGGATCGCGCGACACGCCGCGCTGTGGCTCGACGAGCTGAACCGGGGAGGGGCGCCGTGAACCGCACCGTCGTCCCGCTCGCCGCCGCGGCGCTGGCCGCGGCCGCCGCCGCCCCGGCGTCCGGCCAGCCGGTGTTCCTGCAGGGGGCCGATTCGACGACGATCACGACGGTGCTCCCGCCGCGGGCGCAGGGCAGCCGGTGCTGCTCGTCGTGCGCCGGCAACGACGCCTGCCCGGACTGCGCCTGCTGGGCCACGGCGGCCGGGATGCTGTTCGCCTACTGGGACGATCACGGCCACGCCGGCGCCGGCCCGTGGGAGAAACTGCTCCCCGGCGGGGGCGCCGGGGACCTCGCGGCCTACCGCGCCGCGACGCAGCGCCTGTTCGACCTGTTCGGCGGCGACTCCTGCGAGGGGTCGGGGGTCGGCCTGTGGATCTGGGGCTTCTGCTCGGCGGACCGCGACCTGTTCGACCGCTACACCCGCGAACTGGGATACTCGTTCACCTTCGAGGACTCCGACTTCGTGAGCTGGGCGGACGACGTCGTCGCCGAGCTCAACACCTGGAAGCCGGTCTACTACGGCTACTACCCCGAAGGCGGCGGGAGCCACGTGGTGCTGCTGGTGGGCTACGAGGCGGCCGGCCGGGCGATGTGGCTGTACAACACCTGGGACTACGCGGCGCACGTCAAGGGCTTCGACGAGGCGTGGAACCACTGCGTGGTGAACGCGGAACCGGGAGGGTCGGACTGTTCCGCCTGGCCGTGCTGCGACGGGCGCTTTTTCTCGCCGGCGACCCGGGTCTGCGAGGCGGACGCGGCGGAGGAGCGGGGCTGTCCGTGGGGCACGGCCTGCGACAGCGACGTGGGCGTCCGCCGGCGCGACCGGTACTGCAGCGGCGAGAGCGAGACCTGCGACGGCGCGCTCGGGCCGTGGAAGGACTGGGCGCGGGCCGAACTGTGCGGTCCGGCCGCGGCGTGCTCGTGGACCTCGGCGACCTGCGAGCCGGTCGGGGACTGCAGCTGCGAGTGTTCCAGCGGTCCGTGCTGCGACGGGTGCCGGCTGTTGCAGGCCGACCACGTCTGCGACCGGACGCCGATCGTCGAGCGGCGCTGCGCGTCGGGAGCGTGCGGCGCCGCGATCCAGCAGCGCGAGGGGCAACGGCACTGCTCGGGCGTCTCCGACGGTTGCGGCGACGGCCTCGTGGCGTGGGGCGACTGGACCGACGAGCGGCCGTGTCCGGCGCTGTCGTACTGCACGGAGGCCGGCGGCGAGCCGGAGTGCCGGCCCTGCACCGGCGGGTGCCGGGACGGGACCTGCGTGCCGTGCGAACCGGACTGCCGGTTCCGGCAGTGCGGTCCGGACGGCTGCGGCGGGGAGTGCGGCGTGTGCCCGGCCGGCATGCGGTGCAGCGCCGCGGGACGGTGCGTGACCCCGG
>JAAZOP010000543.1 GCA_012797735.1 Myxococcales bacterium | reverse complement strand
CGAGCGGGTCCGAGCGCCCGCGGGCGTCCGCCGCGGCTCCGCGTCCCGCGCCGGCGACGGCGCGCCTGTCGGTCATTTCCCGGCCCTGGTCGCGCATCAGCATCGATGGGCGTCCGACCGGCCGCCGCACGCCGCTCGTCGAGTACGAGGTTTCCGCCGGCGTGCACCGCGTGTGTCTCGAGACGGACGATGGGCGCCAGCATTGCGCCGCGGTGCAGGCGGTGGCGGGAACCACCGCGCGGCTGACGCACCAGTTCTGATCCGCCGCTCTTCCGACGCGTCGCGGCACGCGACGGGACGCTCGACCTTCCGCTGTCGACGCGTGGGCGCGCGTCAGAGGATGGTCCTCCGGCAGCAGCCAGCGATGCAGTGGAAGTCGGGCGGGCAGGGAAGGTCGGGGGCGAACGGGGTCGCCGTTCGCCGGTCAGTACCCGGAGCGGACGCGGTAGGTGACGACGGCTTCCTCGCCGGCGCGGACGGGGACCTTGAACACGGCCAGCGAGGAGGTTTCCTTGAACCATTCGTGGGAGGACGACAGGACCTCCCAGTCGCCGCCCATCGGCTCCCGCAGCTCGACGGTGATCGTCTCGTCCTTGTGGTTGCGGATCTTGATTTCCCAGGCGCTTTCCCAGAGCGTGGAGGAGAGGATCTCGAAGTCGGTCTGGCGGCGGTCGGCGCGGACGTCGAACGCCTGTCCCAGGCGCAGCTTGATCCGTTCTTCGCGCGGCGTGTGCAGGATCCGGTCCTCCCCGATGAACTGCTGCGCGCCGCTCGAGTCGGCCTTGTAGACCCGGATCACGCCCGCGGGCAGCGGCATCCCCATCCCGTTCTGCTCGCTGTTCTGGAACTCGACCCAGACGTCGACCGGCAGGTCCTCGAGCGGCCCGCCCATCTCGCTCGTGAACCAGGAGGCGTACCCCTCGAGGCGGAACTTCTTCTGGACGGCGACGTTTTCGGCGCCGAGCAATTCGATCTGCTTCTGCTCGCGGTCGGCGAGGTCGGTCCTCCGCTGCAGGGTGTACAGGTGGTACTCGAACATCCCCTCCTCGACGAACTGCGCCGGCGGCTCCATCGGCAGCATCGCGGCGCGGTAGAGCGCCTGCATCTCGTAGCTGTAGTCGTCGCCGGGCGGCGATACGACGTGGACGGTGCCGGCCACGAGCTGCAGGGCGGCGTCGGTGAAGCCGATGCCGGAGTTGTTGCGCAGCGTGACCCAGCCGGTGAAGTCGGCCTCGGCGTCGTCGGCCGACAGCACGAGCACGTAGTCGGCGTTCCAACCCATCCCGCCGGTGATGTAGGCGGCCTCGACCGGGCGGCGCCCGGGCTGGCGGCTTTCGAGCAGCCATTCGAGGGTCGGGCGCTGGACGAAGTTCGGCGGCACCTCGGGGAGCACCACGCGGCCCGGGTGGTTGAAGGTGATTCCCTGTTCCGTGCGGTAGACGTACTGGTTGCCCTCGGTGGACAGCAGCGTCGCCGCCTCGGTCCGTTCGGCCCCGGTCCGTTCGTTGACCGTCACGAGCTGCAGTTCGCGTTCGAGGTACAGTTCCATCATCCGGGACGGCGTCAGCAGGTCGTACTTGTAGTTCTGCTCGAGGACCGTGAAGGACGGGGTTTCCGGCCTCGGCGCGCCGACGTGGACGGTCTCGGGGCGGATCTGCGCCGCCACGTCCTGCCAGCGGAGCGCCGCGGTGCCGCGCGGCAGCTCGACCTCCCGCACCTCGCGGACCAGCGCCAGATCGGCGTTGTACACGGTGACGTTGACCGCCCGGCGCGCCTCCGCCCCCACCTCGATCCGCGGGCGCTCCTGCGCCGCCGCCGCGCTCGCCGCGAGCAGCAGTCCTGCGGTCATCCAAGTCGTTCGCATCGCCGCCTCCTCAGTACCGCGTCCGGACGGTGTAGGTCAGCACGACCTCCCGGTCCGGCGGGCAGGTCACGTCGAAACGCACGAGGCGCGCCGATTCCCTGACGAACGGCACGCTGCTCCGGCGGATCTCCCAGTCGCCCGCCATCGGCTCCAGCACCTCGACCACCACCGATTCCGTCTTGCGGTTGCGGAGCTTCACCTCCCACTCGGTCTCGTAGAGGTTGCCCGACAACACGTCGTAGTCGGTCTGCCGGCGCTCGGCGGCGATGTCGAAGGCGTTCCCGAGCCGCAGCTTGACCCGCTCCTCCCGCGCCGTGTGTTCGATCCGGTCCTCGCCGACGAATTGCTGTGCGCTGGCCGAGTCGGCCTTGTACACCCGGACGACGCCGGCGGGCAGCGCGATCCCCAGTCCGCCGGTGCGCGCGTTCTGGAACTCGAGGAACACGCCGACCTGCAGGTTCTCGATCGGCGACCCGTACTGCCCGACGAAATAGTACGACTCCCCGCGCAGGCGGTACTTCTTCTCCACCGGCACGCCGGCGGCCGACAGGAGCTGGATCTGCTTCTGCTCCCGGTCCGCCAGGTCGGTCGGCCGCTCCAGCGTGTAGAGGTGGTACTCGAACATCCCCTGTTCGGAGAACCCGCCCCCCCCGGCGCCGGAACCGTACACGCCGAAGTCGTCGCGGGTGTAGATGTTGCCGTCGTACGGCTGTTGGATCGCCACGTCGCCGGCCACGAGTTGCAGGCGGGCGTTGCGCAGGGTGATGCCGGCGTCGTTCGACAGCGTCACCCATCCCGCCAGGTCGGCCTGCTTCTCGTCGTCGGTCAGGACCAGCACGTAGTCCGCGTTCCAGCGCATGCCCCACGTGAGGTAGGTCGTCTCGAGCGTCCGGGCGCCGCCGCGCGGCGCCTCGAGCAGCCATTCCAGCGTGGGACGGGCGACGAAGTTCTCGGGCACCCCGGGGAACACCGGTCGCCCCACGTCGCCCCAGGTCAGCCCTTCGTCGGTCCTCCACACGGCCTCCCACGGATTGGCATAGCCGCCCCCGTAGTAGCCGCCGTAGCCGTAGCCGTACCCGTAGCCGTAGCCGGCGTAGCCGTACGGGGCGCTCGGCAACGAACCCGTCGAAACCAGCTCGGCCCGCACCGGCTCGTCCTCGCCCGTCCCCGGGTTGTGACGGAGCAGGGTGAGGTTCTCCCCCACGGCGAGTTCCATCAGGCGCGCCGGGGTGAGCAGGTCGTAGAGGAAGTTCTGCTCGACCACCCGCACGGCGTTCGGGTCCTGCACGTCGCGGATGTAGACCGTCTCGGGTCGCACCTGCTTCGCCACGTCGGCATACCGCAGCACGCTCGTGCCGGCCGGCAGTTCAACGCGCCGGGTTTCGCGCACGACCGCGAGGTTGTTGTTGTAGACGGTGACGTTGGCGCTCTGCCGGCCTTCCGGGCCGGAGACCACCATGGGCGGCTCCTGCGCCGCCGCCCGTGCGGCCAGCGCCGCCGCCGCGAGTCCCGCGAGCCAGGCACCCTTGCGCATCGTTCCCACCTCCCCGGATCGGCGGGTCCTCCCTACGGCCCACCTCGCGAAACGATCGGTTCCCCCGCTCGGGGTCCCCGCCCGCTCCGGTGACGTACCACGAAGCCCGGCCGGCCCGCAATGGCGCGGTCCGCGGCGCGCCCGGGCGCCTCTGCTCGTTTCGCCCGGAAAGACGGCGGGTGCGCGGACGCGGCTAGATCGGTGAAATCGTTGATTCGAACGAGTTGCCTTCGAACGTACCGCTCGTGATTCGCACCGGCCCCCGCCGGAACACCTCGACGGCGTTGTCCCGAAACACGGCGTCGACCAGTTGCACCTCGGACGCCGTCACGTCGAAGAACGGATTGTCCCCCCGCGTCCGGTTCCCCTCGAACAGACAACGTTCGAACCGCACCCCCCGCGTCCGTTCCACCTGGACGAGTTCGAACTCTTGGTTGTCGCGGAAGGTCGAGTCGAGGAACGCCACCTCCTTGCTGTCGCGGATCACCGCGATGCCGTAGGTGCAGTCGTGGATCGCGACCCGTTCGAAGACCGCGCCCCGGACCCGGTCGAGTTCGACGCCGTAGGTCCCCGACCCGAACAGTTCGGCGTCGTCCACCCGCACGTCCTTCGCCTTCTCGAACGCCAGCACGCCGCCCCGGCAGAAGCCGGGGGTAGTGTGCCCGAGCGTCACGTTCCGGATGGTGACCGCGTCGGCCTCGACGAACTTCAGCACGAACGAGCCGCGGGGATTCGTGACGATCCGCGGGGGAGGGGACCCGTGGCCGACGATCTCGATCTGTTCGAGGTCATGGATCTCCATCTGCCATCCGTCGTACGGATTGGTCCAGCGCACGTAGTCGGTCCCGGCGGGGGGCGGCGGGCCGTCGCGGGTGTCGTCCCACAGCGGGATCGGGACGCCGGGCCAGAGGTCGGACAGATCGATCTGGTCCGCGGCGACCACGATACGCGCGCCGGGGGCGACGGCGGCGACGAACTCGGCCGCGGTCCGGACCACGGTTCCCGGACCGGAGTACTCCTCGCGGGGCGGCGGGGGTGTCGTCACGCCGCCGTCTTCGGCCGGCGGGGGTATCGCGCTGTCCGTGGTCGCGCCCGTGCCGCCGGGACCGGCGGCGGTTCCGCCAGGGCCTCCGGTCGCGTCCGCCGCGGTCCCGCCGCCGTCCTCCGTGACGCCCGCGGTCGCGTCCCCCGCTCCGTCCGTTTCGCGCAGCGGCGCCGGGGCGCGCCGGCCGCGACCCGCCGGCTCCGCCGGCTCGTCGGGTTCGACGAGGGGCCCGCCGCACGAGACGCCGGCCGCGAGGAGCGCCCACAGGACCATTCCGTTGCTCGCCCGACTTCGGGTGCCGTTCCGTTCCACCGTCTTCCCTCCGCGCGAGGAGTCTACCACTCTCGGGGATGCGGAGCGCCGGTGCTTCTGGCCGGCCGCCCGACCCTCTTCCCTCCGCCCCGGTCGCGCCTGTAGGATGCCGTCCATCGCAAGGAGGCAACCCGCATGAGCTACCAGCAACCACCCGACGGAACGCCGCCCTCTGCAGGCGGGCCGGCCGCCGCGCCGATCCCCGGAGCGCCGGCGCCGGGCGCGGGGCCTGCCGCGGCCCCCGTGCTGCGCAAGGATCCGAAGACCCTCGTCGCCGCGCTGCTGGGTCTGGTCGCCGTGGCGCTGCTGCTGGTCGCGGTCCTCGGCCACACCTGGTTCCGCCCCGAGAACCTTCCGGACGAGGTGTCCGGGGGCGCGGGGCTCTGGTCGATGTCGATGGAGGGGATGGGGCGCAGCGTCGAGGAGCCGCTGACGCGACTGGTGGACGCGGCGAGCGACGACGAGGCGCAGGTCAAGGCCGGGCTGTTCGCGTACGGCTCGATGGTCTTCTTCGTCCTGAACTGGCTCCTGATCGCGGTGCTGTTCGTGGGGATGCTGGTCGGCTTCCAGCGGTTCGGCTCGGGGCGGCCGGCCGGAGTGCCGTTCGCCCTGACATTGATTCCGACGATCGTCGCGGCGGTGGCGTTCCTCGTCTGGTTCGGCGTGTCGGTGCTCTTGTCCGAGGTGCTGGACGGGATGGACGTCGGCGGGATGGTGTTCGTGTGGTGGGTGGCGATCGCGGCCGCGTTCGTGGCGGCGATCCTCTACGCCAAGACGCGTTCGCAGGCCGCCTTCGGCGCGGGCTTCCGCGGGACGGGCGGGATGATGCCGCCGGGCGGCGGCATCGTCGGCGGCCCGCAGATGCTCCCGCCCGGTTCGGGCACGATCGGCAATCCCGCCGACGGCCTCGGGGGACCCCGGTAGTTCCGCGCCGGCGTTCCGCCGGGCGCGCGCGCCGCGGGCGGTTCCGGACAGAGGACTCTTCCCTGCAGCGGCGGCGACCCGTCGCTGCCGTCCCGGACGGCCGGTTCACGGCGCCGCGTAGGAGCACGGGCCGGAGCGGAACGTGGCGCGGAACTCGGGCACCGGCCCGGGCTTCGGCCCGGGGAGGGGGAGGGCGTAGTGCAGCCGGTGCAGCGCCCCCAGGCGCAGGCCGGTCTCGACGTCGAAGTAGAGCCAGCTCGTGCCGCGCAGCACGGACCGCGCCGTCTCGCCCGGCTTGCCCCCCGGCGCGGCGTAGAGCAGGTGGCCATCGATGTCGCCGCGGAACTTGGCGCACAACCGGCCGCCGATCCGGGCGTAGCCGACCAGCGTCAGCGGCGCCGCGGCTTCGAGCGTCGAACCGGTGCCGGGGGGGCCGGGACCGCGCAGCGGGCGCGGGAGCGTCTCCCCCCGCCGGATCGGACGCTCGGGCCACCCCGGCGTCGCGTCGAACTGCCGGACCCAGGCGGCCATCGTCTGCGTGACCGAGCCGTCCGACGTTCCGTCGAGGAGCTTGCCCGAGGCGGCGATGCGTCCCGCGAGCACCGCCGGCGGCAGGTCCCGCACGCCGGGCGCCGGCATGGGGAACGACACGGTCCACAGCGTCTCGCCGAACGTCAGTTTCACCGCCCGCACCGAGCCCTCGACGCCCGTCACCTCCTCGAGGTCGACGCGCTCGCCGCCCAGCGTCTGTTCGAGCGGCCGGTCGGGTCCGACGGAGGAGACGAGCGTTTCCATCAGGGCGGGGCAGGTGGCCTTTGCGCCGGCGGGCGGCCGGTACGACAGCGTGAGTTCGTCCGGGCCGTCCGCGGGCTCTTCGCCCGGCAACCCCTTCGGTTCGGCCGGTCCCCGGCGGGCGCAGCCGCAGGCCAGCAGTGCCAGGACGGTCAGGGCGATCGCGCGGGTCGGCATGGGGGACGGTCCGCTTCCTACTCGCCGGAGGGGCCGTGGGCCTTCTCGTACAGCTTGGCCTGGCGGTAGTAGCAGTAGGGGTTGTCGAACTTGCCGGATCGTCCGCCTTCCATCCAGGCGGTCCAGGAGCAGCCGCCGCGGCAGACGTCGGCCAGGTCGCAGGCGCGGCAGCCGGGGCCGAGCTGTTCGAGGGTGAAGCCGCGCGTGTAGCGGAAGTTGCCCGGCTTGGTCCAGATCTTCTCGAGCGCTTCCTGGCGGATGTTGCCCTCGACGAACTCGTCCGTCTGCATCGAGAGGCACCCCTCGATGTTGCCGTTGGCCTCGATGCCGATCACGCGCACGCCGGCCAGGCAGCCGCTCCAGACGCCGGCGATCGAGCGTCCGCCGCGGAACAGTTCCTCGTCCTCCGAGTAGTATCCGAGCGAGTCGGAGGCGTAGACGCGCATCCGGCCTTCGTACTGCCGGTACAGCCTGGCCAGACGGGGGAGGAGGTCGAGGATCGTCTCGGGCTTGCAGACCAGGTCGAGGTGTTCGCCGAGGTTGCCCATGGGGCGGCCGTACTGGACCTGCCAGTCCTTGACCCCGTGGCGGCAGAGCGTCTCGGCGAGTTCCTCGAGTTCGTGGTAGTTCTTCGTGTTGACGAACGAGACGCACGCCGCGGGGAACCCCTCGGCCTGGCAGTTTTCCAGCGCCTGCATCGCGGCGCGGTAGGCGCCGGGGCGGCCGCGGACGAAGTCGTGGGACTGCTCGCTGCCGTCGATCGAGACGCCGTAGTTGGACATCCCGGCGTCCTTCATCCGGCGGATCGTCGCGCGGTCGGCGTTCAGGCCGTTGGAGATCATGTTCACGCGCACGCCGCGCTTGCGGAACCGCTCGGCGATCTGCGGCCAGTTCTCCCGCATCAGGGGCTCGCCGCCGGAGAGCGTGATCGATTTCATCCCCAGCTTCACGAGCTGGTCGATCAGGCGGTAGGTTTCCTCGTCCGTCAGTTCGTCGCCGCGCGGCGCACCGGCGCGCGAGCCGCAGTGCAGGCAGCGCAGGTTGCAGCGCAGCGTGAGTTCCCAGACGCCCCGGCGCGGCACGTATCCGATCCGATCGAGCAGTTCCCTCATGGGGCGGCAGGTTAGCGCAGGAACCGCCGCGCGGCTAGCAGTACAGGCGATGGCATTCCGGCGACCAGTGACAGCCCCGGTCGCACGACCGGAAGCCCCAGCACCCGGGGTAGCGTTCGCACCCCTGCGAGTCCCACATGCTGTCGCAGTCCCAGGGGGGCGAGCCGTCGCAGGGGCTCCAGCGGCAGTCGCCGCCGCAGGTCTGCACCCCCTGGCCGCACCAGTCGGGGCCGTCGCAGATCCGCGTCGTCCCCGGCGAACACTCGTTCACGTCCGGCTCGCACTCGCCCCAGCGACAGTCGGGCAGGCAGGTCCGGTGCCCCGGCCCGCAGACCAGCGGCGTGCAGGGTTGGGTCGTTCCGGGTTCGCAGGCGTCCCCGGCGGGCATCGCGCACGCGCCCCAGGTGCAGGTCGTCCGGTCGCAGACCCGGGTTCCCCGGTGGCACGCGCCGCACGGTTCCTCCATCCCCGCCACGCATTCCATCCCGGCGCCGTCGTCGGCGCGTCCCGAGCAGTCGTCGTCGAGGCCGTTGCACGACTCGACCGCGCTCGACCGGCAGGTGTCCCAGGTGCAGATCGGGCTGCACGTGCGGACCCCCGGCCCGCAGGCGGACTCGCACGCCTCGACGTCCCCCGGCTCGCACGGTTCGCCGGGCTGGCGGATGCCGTCGCCGCACCAGCGCGGGTCGGCGTCGCCGGTCGTGTCCGGTGCGTCCGGCGGGTTCGCCTCGAGGCGCGCCTCGTCGTGCGGCGCGTCCGCCTCCGCCTCCGACCGTGCCTCGCCGTCCGTCGCGACGGAGCCGTCCCCGGGCGCGTCGAACGCGCCGAGGCCGGCGGTTTCGAGGCCGCAGCCGGCGAGGGCGAGCGCCGCGAGCGCGGCGGCGCCGCGCCGGGCCGCGGTTCGTCTACCGTTCATCGTCGAAGCCCTCCAGGAACGCGGCCAGGCAGTCGCCGAGCCGGTCGTGATTGTATCCTCCTTCGAGGACGGCGAAGCGGCGGCCGGCGCATCGCCGGCGGGCCTCGTCGCGGGCCAGGCGTCCCAGCGCGCGGTAGTCCTCCAGCGCCAGCATCCCGCCCCAGTCGTCGGCGAAGCGGTCGAAGCCGGCGGAGACGGCGAGCAGGTCGTAGGGCGATGCCCCGGCGAGCGCCTGCCGGGCGCAGTCGAGGAACGCCGCCCGGTCCGGAGCCTCGGGGTGGGCGTACTGGACGCGGGGTTCGGCGTCGAAGGCGTTTTCGGTCCCGTCGCCGTGGTGCAGGTCGAAGTCCAGCACGAAGGCGCCGCCGATCGCCCCGCGGTACAGGAGCCGGGCCAGGGCGACGGCCACGTTGTTGAAGAAGCAGAAGCCCCAGCACGAGTCGGGGCTGGCGTGGTGTCCGGGGGGCCGGACCAGCGCGAACGCGGATCGTCCGGCGAGTGCGTCTTCGGCGGCGGCGACGGCGCCTCCGGCGGCGAGCATCGCCACCGGGAAGACCCGGCGCTCCCGGCGGATCTCCTCGAAGTGCCGCCGCGTGTGCACGCGCAGGATGTCCTCCTCGCCCGCCGGGTCCGGCACCGCCAGTTCGTGCCCCGCCCGCGCCGCCGCCAGCATGGTGTCCAGCCGCCCGGCCTCGGCGGCCGGGTCCCGCGCGTAGCTCTCCAGGAACCGTTCGTGGAACCAGACCCGCATCCCCCACCTCCGCGGCCCAGGATACCACAGCGCCGCCGCTTCTATCGCTCCCCTCTTCCCTTCGCTGCCGCCCTGTGCTTGTCTACCGCGCGTGTCGGAGACCGGGCCGGCCGGCGGGGGAGCGATGACGCAGGCGAGCACCGCGCCGGCCGACGATGCGCCGCTCGAGGCGTTCGAGATCCGGCCGGGCCGGCTGGGCGAGGCGAAGGTGCGGGCCGGGGCGGACCTGGTCGTCGGCGGTGAGCTGCGCGGGCGGCGCGCCGGCGCCGGCTGGGGGGCGGCGCGGGTCCTGCTCCACGTCTCCCTGCTGTTCGTGCCGTGGTTCCTGCTGCGGCAGCTCGCGCGGTTTCTCCTCGGCTGGCGCCGCCGCGCCACGGTCCGCCTGGCTCCGGACGGTCTCGTGCTTCGCCGCGAGGTCTCGATCCTCGGGCGGCGGGTGCGCGACGCCGAACTGCACGTCCCGCTGACCACGGTGGTCGGCATCGGTCGCGTCAAGCGCTATCGCTGGCTGCACCTCCTGCTGGGCCTGCTCTGTCTCGTCGTCGGCGGCTCGGTGGGGATCATCGCGATCCACGACGGCATCTCCGGCGGCTACGCGCCGCTCGCCCTGGCGGGCTTCGGGCTGCTGGGCCTCGGCGTCCTGATCGATCTGGGGCTCCACGTGCTGGTGCCCGCGGCCCGGAGGCGGTCGCAGATCGAGCTGCGGTTGCCGCGCGAGGACCTGTGGATCTCCGGGGTGGAGGACGACCTCGCCGACGAGTTCGTCCGGGCCGTGATGCGGGCGGTGCGGGGGCGGTAGGTGCGGGGCGGCCGGCGGACCCCGGACCCGGACGGGGGCGCGGTCAGTCCTGGGCCACGAGGCGCGCCAGGAGCTTCAGGGTCTTCTCCACGGCGACGCGGACGTCGGCCTCGTCCACCCGCAACCGGAACTCGACCTTCGGACCCTCGCCGGCCACGGTCAGGTGCTGGAACGCGGGGTTGCGCAGCGCCGTGTGGAGGGTGGGGAGATCGATCTGCTTCTGGATCCAGGTTGTCACCAGCGGCCAGTCGCGTTCGATCTTGTCGAGGTTGGCGGGGAGGGCGGCGACGGCCCGCACCAAGTCGGCCAGCACGCCGCGCACCGTGGCGGCCGCCGCGTCGTCGGCGAAGACCAGCACCAGTCCCAGCTCGACGTCGGCGCGACCGGTCAACGTCACGCCCGCGGCGCGGACCTGGGTGAGGGTGCGGAGGATCTCCTGCGCGAAATCGCGCAGGCAGACCGACTCGCGCCCGGCGAGCCGGGTCTTGATCACCGCCTCGATCCCGCCCAGGTCGCCGAGCACGAGGGCGCGGGCGGTGGTGAGGTACATCGCGGTTTCGAGCGGCGTGGCGCAGAGGTCGGGGGGGATTTTGCCCGTCGCCGCCTCCACCAGCGTCTCGCCGTAGGCGGCGATGAGCGGCGCCGCGTCGGACAGGGCCACCGTCACGTCGCCGCCGAGTTCCGCGATCAGGTCGTGGAAGGCGGCGTCCCCGGCCAGGTTCGGCGCATCCCCCTTCGCCACCCTGGCCGCATCGGCGAGCACCGTCAGGTTGGCGAACGGGAACGACCGCGCGACCACCCGTTCGCCGGCCGCCAGCACGTGCATGCCGCGCGAGTCGGTGAGCCCGCGCACGCCTTCCACGTCCTCGTAGGACGAGGACAGTCCCTGGCGCCGGGCGTGTTCGTCCACGCAGCGCTTGACGTCCTCCAGCGTCGGTCCCTCGGCCGCGAAGAACACCTGTTGCGGGCCGCCGGCGAGGCGGACGCCGAGCGCCGCGGTGCGGGTCGTGCTCTCGGCCAGTGCCGCACACGGCGGCCCGCCCCAGTCGGCGAGTTGCCGGACGACCCACGGGCCGTAGAGGAACTCGCCCAGCGAACCCTGCCGGAGCCCCTCGGTGTGGATCACGATCACCGCATCGACGTCGCCGGGGATGGCTTCGAGGGCCGAGGCGGCCTTGCCCGGCCGGCCGGGGGTCGAGCCGGCGCACCGGCAGCCGGCGGCCGCCAGGGCCGCCGCCAGCGCCGCGGCGGTGCCCCAGAATCCGAGGTCGCGTCGCATTTCGAGCCTCCTCGCCCCGTGACCGGCCGCCGTTCCCCGCGCGCCGGCCGTCCCGGAGCTTCCGGCAGGATGCCATTCCCGCGCGGTCGAGTCGAGGGCGTCGAGCGGTGGGCTGGCCCGCCCGCTCCCCGCCGCCCGGCCCGCGGAACCGGGGTGCCGGAAGGCGGTTGTGGGGCGACGAACCTTCACAGTATACTCGAGACGCACTTCGTGCGGGGAAGGGCGGGGCGATGCTCGCGGCCGGAACGATGATCGACGGCAAGTACCGGGTCGTCCGGCTGTTGGGCGAGGGCGGGATGGGGGAAGTCTACGAGGCGGAGCACGCCTTCCTGGAGCGTCGCGTCGCGATCAAGATCCTCAACCCGGAGTTCACGCGGAACGACGATGCTGTCCGGCGTTTCTACCGCGAGGCCCAGGCGGCCGGACGCGTCGGCCACGAGAACATCTGCGAAGTGATCGATATTGGCCAGACCGTGGGAGGACTGCCGTACATCGTGATGCAGCTCCTCGTGGGCCGGTCGCTCACGCAGCTGATCGCCGAGTCGGCGCCGCTTCCGATCGGCCGAACCGTCGACATCGCCGATCAGGCGCTCGGCGCGCTCCACGCCGCGCACAAGGCCGGCATCGTCCACCGGGACATCAAGCCCGACAACATCTACCTCGTCTCCGTCGGCGGCCGGCACGACTTCGTCAAGCTCCTCGACTTCGGGATCTCGAAGGTCCGCACCCTCGACGGGGGCGACAACGTCTCCGTCACCCGCACCGGCACCGTGCTCGGAACGCCCCTCTACATGTCTCCGGAACAGGCCCGCGGCGACTCGGATGTCGATGCGCGGACCGACGTCTGGTCGATGGGCGTCATCACCTACGAGATGCTCATCGGACAGCCGCCCTTCCGGGGCGACAACTACAACCAAGTCCTCTTCAGCGTCCTCAACGCGCCGATCGCGTCGATCCGATCCCAGCGCGCCGGCGTCTCCCGCGAACTGGACGCCGTGGTGATGCGGGCCCTCGAGCGGGACGTGCGGCGGCGCTTCGAGTCCGCCCAGACCTTCCGCGAGGCGCTGCTCGGCGCGTGGATGTCCGTCGGCGAGTCCGGCTTCGCCCTGCGGGCCTCGATCCCGCCCGGCGACCCGGACCTGCTGAGCGGCGACACCGCGGTCGGAGCGTATCCGACGGCGACTTCGAGCGAGCCGTCCCCGGCTCCTGCGCCGGCGGGGGCGGACACGGCGGTCTCCGAGCGGATGGCGACGGTCCCGTTGGGATACCCGCCGCCGGGTACGCCGGCTCCCGCGCCGGCGGCGGCGCCTGCCGTACCGGCCGCGACACCCTCCGTGCCGGCCGCGACACCCTCCGT
>JAAZOP010000542.1 GCA_012797735.1 Myxococcales bacterium | reverse complement strand
CGGCCGGGGGAGGGGGCGTCGATCGTGGTGGAGGGGGAGGGCGGGAGGCGGCTGGTGCTGGCGTGGGACGGCGGGGCGTGGGGGTCTGCGGGGTTGGCGGGGCCGGTGGCGGCGTCGGTCGGGGCGGCGCTGGCGGCGCCGGCGTGGCGTGGTGCGTTGTCGTTGGGTGGGCCGGACGAGTCGGCGGGGTGGCGGGTGCGGTATCGGGTCGAGCGGCGGGCGGGGGTGGATGCGGTGGTGGAGGAGTGGCGGGTGGGGGGACCGGACGGGCGGGGGCGTCTGTTGTTGCAGGAGGCGGGGACGGGGGCGTCGTTCGAGATCGACCCGGCGTTGCCCGGGGTGTTGGGGTTGGCGTTGCGGCTGGCTACGGAGTGACGAGGAGGGCCCAGTTCTCGAGGCGGCCGGTGTCGCGGGACGCGAGGTCGTACAGGTGGAGGGTCCAGGTGCCGGAGGCGCCGGCACCGGCGAAGGCTTCCGGGGTGAAGGTCTGGTGGATGTCGTGGGTCGAGCCGCCGGCGCGGTCCCACAGCACGGCCTGGGTGGAGCCGTGTTCGAGGACGATGCGGAGGTCGCCGATCCAGGTGTGGGTGAGGTGGATCTCGACGGCGACGGACCGTGCGGTGAGGGGGTCGGGGACTTCGATCGTGCTGGTGGTGCCGGCCGGCAGGTTGTCGGGGATGTCGACGGGCGTGGGGGCCTCGTAGCGCCGCGCGGTGGTCGGGTCGGGGGGAGCGACGCAGCGCGAGCCGGTGGGGGTGTAGCAGTTCTCGCGGACGCCGCTGGCGCCGAAGGTGGCGTCGCCGACCTTCTGGCGGATCGCGATCAGGTAGTCCTTCCAGCTCGCGCTGTTGCCGTGTTCGACGGCCCACATCAGTTTCGACAGGAAGGGCGCGGCGAAGCGGTTGGCGTTGGCGGAGACTTCGACGACGGAGGAGACGATATCGACCTGGTCCCAGCCGCCCTTGCCGGCGAGGATCGGCCGCAGGTAGTACTCGTAGCCGAGGCAGCCGCCGTAGAGGAAGATCTGGTAGAAGTCGGGGTAGTCGGGGCGGGACCAGAAGTCGCTGGCGCCGAGCATGCTGTGGCCGTCGTAGGCGACGATCTCGTGTTCGGAGAGGGCGCGCTGGAAGTTGCCGAAGTGGGCGTAGTCGTCGAGGCCGGCGAAGTCGCGGGGGGAGTAGAGATCGATCTGGAAGGTGACGGGGCCGACGCCCTTGGTGAAGCGGCGGCCGACGGGCGCCGGGGTGACCTCGCCGAAGCCGGCGTCGGCGAGGTTGCGGGCCATCTGGCGGAAGGCGCTCATGCCGGGGTCGTTGTCGCTGACGGCGCCGTCGTCGATCTGTCCGAACAGGACGACGGCGGTGACGCGGTTGTCGGCGAGGAGCCGGTCGTATTCCGGGTAGGTCTGCTGGTCGGCGCGGAACATCCGCGTGACGGTGACGGTCGCCTGCTGGGTGGGGATCGAGCAGCCGCTGCGGTCGGGGTTCCACTGGTACCAGTAGATCGACGGGTCGAGGGTCATGTGGTCGTCGGGGTCGGCGCAGGCGTCGCCGGCGTCGCTCATGACGCTGTACGGCTTGACGGGAATCACGGCGTGGAAGACGCTTCCTTCGGTGACGCCGGTCGCGGCCTGGTGCAGCAGGACGGCGTTGATCCCGCGGATCCGGAACCGCCGGAGCTGGTCGGTGGGGACGGCGTGCGCCGCGGCGGTGGAGATCCACTCGCCGCCGACGAACCATTCGGGCCGGTCGTTCGTGGTCGAATCTTCGGCCAGCGACTCGAGGTAGAACTCCTCGCGTTTGCGCAGGTAGGTGAGGGCGAACTGGCCCAGGTCGGCGGGGGCGTCCCAGATCCGGTACGCTGGCGCCTCGACCTCCGCCTCGAAGTCCACCTCGACTTCGATCCCCGCCGGGTTCTGGTACTGGGAGTCTTCCTTGCCGAGGTTCGCCATGTCCTCGAGGAACGGGTTGTCGTCCTGGGCCGTGTCGTCGGTGGTGCAGGCCGGGGCGAGGGCCAGGCCGAGTGTGGCGAGCAGCGGCCATCTGGTGTGTCGCATCGGGTCCTCCCGGGCCGCGCGCGGCGGCCGTCGGGTGGAAGCTGTTCCACGGGCGCGGATCTGTCAAGCGGATCGGGCGGCTTGCCCCGCGGTTCTCGGCACGTCGCCGGCGGCCGCGGCCACGGGTGCGGGCGCGGCCAGGGCTGGGAGTACGGTTCGAGCGCGACCGCGACCACGACCACGACCACGATCACGTCCACGATCACGATCACGATCGCGATTGGGGCTGTGATTGGGGGATGAGGTTGGGGGTTGACGGGGGGGGAGGAGGAGGGGAAGGGTGGAGGGGGGG
>JAAZOP010000541.1 GCA_012797735.1 Myxococcales bacterium | reverse complement strand
CGCGCGGGCCCCCGGGGCGCCGGCCGGTACGGATGCCGAGCCGGGCGAGCAGCTTGTAGACCGACATCCGATCGATGCCCGCCGCCCGGGCGACGTCGGAGATGTTCCCGCCGTGGCGGGCGAGCAGCGCGGTGATGTACCGGCGGTCGAAGTCGTCCACGACGCGCCGCTTCGCCTCCTTGAACGGCAGGTCGAGATCGACCTCCGGCGCGCCCGCGGCGGGCGTCGGGCCGGGGTCGTCGAACGACGGGGCGCCCGGCGGGAGCAGCACCGCCCGCTCCACCGCGTTGCGCAACTCGCGCACGTTCCCCGGCCACGAGTGGCCCCGGGCCCACTCGAGGAACCCCTCGGGGAGCGCCGCCGGGGCGGACGGCGACATCTCGGCGAGGAAATGCCGCACCAGCGGCTCGACGTCCTCGAGCCGCTCGCGGAGCGGGGGAACGCGCAGGCGCGCGACGGCCAGGCGGAAGTACAGGTCGGCGCGGAACGCGCCGCGGTTCACCTCCGCCGCGAGGTCGCGATGCGTCGCGGCCACCAGCCGCACGTCGCACTCGATCGTGGCGCTGCCGCCCAGCCGGCGGATGCGGCGGGTCTCCACGGCGCGCAGGAGCTTGGGCTGCACGTCGAGCGGCAGGTCGCCGATCTCGTCGAGGAACAGCGTGCCGCCGTGGGCCGCCTCGAACACCCCCGCCCGGGACCGCACGGCGCCGGTGAACGCGCCGGGCTCGTGGCCGAACAGATGGTCCTCGAACAGCTCGCCGTGCGCCGCGCCGCAGTCCAGCACGACGAACGGCCCGGCCGAGCGCGCCGAGCGCTGGTGCAGCGCCTCCGCCACCAGCTCCTTGCCACTCCCCGTCTCGCCGCTGATCAGCACGGTGCTCTCGGTCCGCGCCAGTTCCTCGATCGCCTGGAACAGCCGGCGCATCACCGCGCTGGCGCCGACCATCCCGCAGAACCGCGGTTCCTTCCACAGCGGCAGGCCGACCGAGTCCGGGAGCGGCACGAAGCGCACCGCGCTGTCCCCGACCGCGATCGTCGTGCCGGGCGGAACGAGCGCGTCGTAGATGCGCAGGCCCCAGACGAACGTGCCGTTGGACGAACCGAGGTCGCGCAGGCGGTAGCCGTCGGCCGTGAGGCGGATCTCCGCGTGCAGGGCGGAGACCTTGCGGTCGGTCAGCACCAGGTCCGCGCCGGTCCGGCCGATCAGGATCGCCGGCGACTCGGCGATCAGCGTCCGACCCGCGTCCGGACCGGCCACCACCTCGAGCCGGCACTTGCGCACGTGCAGCGCCTCGGCCGCGCCGCCCACCGTCGTCACCCACGTCCCGCTCTCCGCCTCGCCTCGCTCCGTCATCGTGCGCGCGATTCCATCATTCCCGCCGACCTCGGCGCAAGCCGGATGGTCATGAGCGCGGGCGCGGGCGCCGCTGTCGGCGCGGGTGCCGGTGTCGGCGCGGGGTGCCGGCGCCGGCGCCGGCTGGGGTGTCGGCGTGGAGCGCCGGCGTGGGGGTGGGGCGCCGGCGTAGGCGTTGCTTCGAGGCGACAACGGGTGCCGACCGCGGTCGGCGGTCCGTGGCGTACCCGCATCGCTCGGCCGGATCCCGGCGCCGTCCAACGACTTCGACCCACATGTGGTTGGGGGTCGCCTCCAGAGAAGAAACGTGAAATTCCGCGCCCTGCATACCACTTCGGACAATCGCCCACATCATCACCGGTTTTCGCACCATCGGGCAGGCATGGGGACTGCACTGTGGAGGAGGCGTCCGGCTGGCGGCGGGACGATGCGGGGACGGGGGACGAGACGGGAGGCGAAGCGATGTCGAAGGCGACGGGACGGCGACAGGAGGCGCGGGGGCTGTGCGGGGCGCTCGGGGGCGAGGGTCGCCTGCGGGCGGCGCTGGCGGCGGTGCTGCTGCTCGGGGCGGCGTGCGCGCAGACCTACGATCCGTTGCCGGAGCGGCGGCTCGACCCGGACGACCAGGAGGAGAGCGTCACGCGGGAGGGTCTGGCGGCGGAGTGGACGCACAACGGCGAGTGGCTGGTGTCGCCGTTGTTGTCGGCGCCGGAGGGAGCGACGCGGGTCGGGGTCTTGATCGAGGTGGGCGCGTCGGGCGAGATGCCGCGGCTCGAGGCGCGGTTGATTTCCGGGGCGAACCCTTCGACGAGCTGGGCGCCGCTGGCGGCGACGTGGAGCGAGGCCGGGTATCACGTGGCGGTGGTCGATTTCCCGGCGGTGGGCGACGCGGCGCAGTTGCGGATGGCGATCGGGGCGGTCGACGTGGTGCGGCACCTGAGCTGGTCGGCGGTGATTCCGGCGGAGGAGGACGAGGGGGCTTCGGACGACCCGTACGGGACACAGCGCGAGGCGTTGCGGGCGGAGTTGCGGGGGCTGGGGATCGTGACGCGCGAGGAGTGGGGGGCGCGCGCGACGCGGTGCAGCTCGACGGACAGCAAGACGAAGATGGCGATCCACTACACGGTGACGCCGTCGGACAATCCCGCGGCGCAGGTGCGCGCGATCCAGCGGTACCACATGGACACGAAGGGGTGGTGCGACATCGGCTACCACTTCCTGGTGGGCATCGACGGCTCGCTGTACGAGGGGCGCCCGCTGCAACTGGTCGGGGCGCACGTGGGGGGACACAACACGGGCAACATCGGCGTGTCGTTCATCGGCTGTTTCCATCCGTCCGGCTGTTCGGGGATGGGGCCGACGACGCCGCCGGCGGCGATGCTCGAGGCGGGCGGCCGGCTGCTGGGGGCGTTGTCGAGGCTCTACGGGATTCCGTTGAATCGGGACGCGGTGAAGGGGCACCGGGACTACGCGGGCGCGAGCACGAACTGTCCGGGGGACTACCTGTACGCGCGGATCGACGACCTGCTGGCGATCGGCCGCGGGTCGTCGGGCGCGCCCGCGCCGGCGCCGAGCGAGCCGGCGCCGGCGGGCGGCGGGAGTTGCACGCACAGCTACGGCGGGGTCTACGCCCACACGGCCTGCTCGGCGGCCTACCAGTGCTGCGACGGTTCGTGGTCGGCGCGCGGGGGCTGCGGCGCGTGTCTCTGCGTGGAGGAGACGGGGAGGACCGGATGCACGGCCGCCCCGGCGCCGGAGCCGGAGCCGCCGCCGCCGGCGAGCTGCGGCGGGCTGGCGTGCGGCGCCTGCGAGGCGACGGCGGGGTGCGACTGGTGCGCGGCGGCGGGCGCCTGCGGATCCGCGGACGCGACCTGCACGTGGCGCGGCGCGGTCGGCGGCGAGGCGTGCTGGAGCGAGCTGTGGCCGTGCGCGGAGGCGCGGTGCTGGAACCCGAGCGCGACGCTGCCGGCGTGCGGCACCTGGACGCAGAACGAGGACTTCTCCTCCGGCGCGTACAGCGTGCACCGCTACTGGGTCCGGCTCCCGGCGGGCGGACGGCTGACGCTGCGGCTGGAGCGCACCGGCGGCACCTTCGCCCCTGCCCTGCTGGTCACGGACCGCGGCGGCCGACCGATCTACGGCGGCGCGGTCGCCGCGCTCCACCCCGACGTCGCCGTGCTCGAAGCGCTCGACGGCCGGTCGGGCTCCGCGGCCCAGGTGGTCCTCTCCTCCACCCGCGACCTCGACGCCTACCTCTACGTGACCGGCTGGGCCATCCTCGACGGCGCCTTCCGCGGGTCGCTTTCCACCAGCAGCCGGTACCGGCTGACAGCCTCGCACGATTGCTCGGGCGGCGCGACGCCGCCCCCGGCGACCTCGTCGGTCTGGGCCGGGCTTTCCCAGGACGGCTCCGAGGTGCCCCGGGCGGGGCTGACGAACCCGACGCTGCGCGCAACCCTCGGCCTCTCCACCGAGCCGTACGGCGACGTCACGAGCTGGTCCGGCGGGGAGTGGGTCCGCGGGCGCGTCTCCTGGTTCGGCGGACCGGCCGACACCGGCGTCTCCTCGACCGAGACCGGTGCCGTGACCGGCGAACGCCTCCGCGCCCTCAACAACCCGCTCGACCCCGACGCCGCCACGCTCCGCTCGCGACCGGCCGACTACTACTTCGTCGCCATGCGCTGGAGCTACTCCCCGAACGGCACGAGCTGGTGGCGCAACGCCCGGCTCGTCGTCGCCAACCCCCGCACCGGCGCCCAGGTCGTCGTCCGCCCCGTCGACTGGGGCCCGAACACCAGCACCCGCCGCGTGATCGATGTGTCGCCGCAGGCGATGCGCGACCTGGGCGTGACGACCGACGACGAGGTGCTGGTCGCCTTCGCCCTCCCCGGAACCCCCCTCGGACCGGTCTCCACCGCCCCCTAGAAGCACCAAACCCCCGCGGGGAGGTAGACCCGCAGGGGTTTGCGCCGTCCCGGGAGGGGACGAACTCGCTCGGCGACGCCGCGCGCCGCCGCTTCCTACCTAGTGCGGCTCCACCTCGGGCAGTCCAGTCGTCCCTCCGGCGGAGCCTCGCATCCAAGAGTCGAAGGTCGACGGTCGATGGTCCGGCACGCTACGCTCCTCGTTCCGCGTTCGCCCGCAGGGCGCACAGCACGCGGGCGGCTTCCGCGATCCTAGTCATCCTCGTCGTCGTCGACAGGCTCCTCTTCCCGATCCGCCTCCAGGAGGTCCAGGTCGAGGTCCTCGATCGCAAAGTCATCGACCAGGTCGTCCAACGACCAGACCGAACTCCGATTGACCCGGAGTTCCTCCCGCTCGAACTCCTCGAACGTCCCGTATGCCCGCGTCGACCGCATCCCCATCCTCCTCCCAGGCAGACCGGCGCCTAGCGGAACCGCACCAAGTGTCCCTGCCGGTCCACCAACATCCCGTCCTCGGTCTCGAAGCAGTTGCGAGCGAGATCCTCGCCCCACCTGAACCAGCGGCTTTCGAGGGAAGCCGAGGTCCATCCTTCATCGGTCAGGTCCAGGACCGCGAAGAACCCGCAATGATTGATCATTACTTCGAGCGACGCCAGCCTCACGGTTCTTCCTCCTGTCTCTTCGTTGTAGCCACCTTGGCTACCTACACCTACATCATCCTACTTTGGCCCCTCAGTGTCAAAAAAACTCTCGGCGTGTCGCGACGTGGGTGGTGCGTTTCGGGCGGCTGGCGGTCGGCCTGGAGGTGCGTCCGGGTGTCGTGTCGGACCGGAAGGATGCCGGGCGGAACGGGGCGATGGTGATGCGAGCGGCTTTGACCGGGGTGGAGGTTTTGGGGTACGGATCGCCGCCGGCGCGAGGCGGCGACATGGGTCGTCTGATTGCGATCGCGAACCAGAAGGGAGGGGTGGGCAAGACCACGTCGGCGGTGAATCTTGCCGCGGCGTTCGCGCTGGCGGAGCGCCCGACGTTGCTGGTGGACGCGGACCCCCAGGCGAACGCGACGTCCGGGATGGGGCTGGACAAGCGAGAGGTTCTCCGCGGAACGTACGACGCGCTGCTCGACCCGGGGCGGACGGAGGAGCTGGTGCGGCGGGATGTGCTGCTGCCGCGGCTCGACGTGTTGCCGGCGACGGTGGCGCTGGCGGGGGCCGAGGTGGAGCTGGTGGAGTTGGCGGACCGCGAGTCGCGCCTGCGCCGGGCGCTCGAGCCGGTGCGCGACCGCTACGACTACGTGCTGATCGATTGTCCGCCGTCGTTGGGCCTGCTGACGTTGGGGGCGTTGTGCGCGGCGGACGGTGTGTTGATTCCGTTGCAGTGCGAGTACTATGCGTTGGAGGGGTTGGGGGCGTTGCTGGACACGGTGCGGCGGGTGCAGCAGGCATTGAACCCCGGGCTGGCGATCGAGGGGATCGTGCTGACGATGTTCGACGCGCGGACGACGCTGTCGCGGCAGGTGGCGGACGACGTGCGGGCGCACTTCCCGGCGCTGGTGTACGAGACGGTGGTGCCGCGCAACGTGCGGCTCGGGGAGGCGCCGTCGTTTGGGAAGCCGGCGGTGCTGCACGACGTGCAGGCGGTGGGGAGCCAGCGCTACCTGGAGCTTGCGCAGGAGGTGCATCGGCGGTCATGGCGGACCCGGTAGAGCGCAAGCGGCAGGCGTTGGGACGGGGGCTCGGCGCGTTGATCCCGACGCCGGAGGACGCCGGCGGACCGTCGCGGGGGCAGACCCGACTGCCGATCGAGAAGCTGCGGCCGCTGGCCGGCGGACAGCCCCGGCGCTCGTTCGACGAGGCCCGCCTGCAGGAACTGGTCGCCTCGATCCAGGAGCACGGCGTGCTCCAGCCGCTGCTCGTGCGGCCCGTCCCGGGCGGCTACGAGATCATCGCGGGGGAGCGGCGGTGGCGGGCCGCCCAGCGCGCCGGGCTGCTCGAGGTGCCGGTGATCATCCGCGAGCGGGTGGGGGCGGACGAGGCGTTCGAGCTGGGGCTGGTGGAGAATCTCCAGCGGGACGACCTGAATCCGATCGAGGTCGCCGCCGGCTACCGGCGGCTGCTCGACGAGTTCGGCTACACGCAGGAGCGGCTGGCGCGGCGGGTCGGCAAGGATCGCAGCACCGTGGCCAACTCGCTGCGGCTGCTCAAGCTGCCGGACCGGGTCCAGGGGATGACGGCGAGCGGCCAGTTGTCCGAGGGGCATGCCCGGGCGTTGCTCGCGCTGGACGACGGGGCGGCGATCGTGGCGCTGGCCGAGCGGGCGGTGCGGGAGGGCCTCTCGGTGCGGCAGGTCGAGCTGCTGGCGCGGCGCGGCAAGGAGACCCGGCCGTCGAAGGCGAAGCCGCGCGAGTCGCCCGCGGTCCGCGACCTCGTCGAGCGCCTCCAGCGCGCGCTGGGCGGCCGCGTGCGCCTCCATCACCGCGGCGGCCGCGGCAAGCTCGAGCTGTTCTTCTCCAGCCTCGACGAGCTGGACCGGATCCTCAAGCGGCTGCTCTAGCGCCGGCCCCTACCAGCGCGAGATCGCCGTCCGGACCCGCCCGGAGGCGCCGCCCTTGCCGTCGACCACGAGCAGGCTCAGGCCGAGGCCGAGCGGCGTGTCGGTCAGGATGGAGCGGCCGGCCTCGGCGCAGCCGGCGGTCGCGTCGTCGTTGCACGCCAGTTCGGCGCCGTCGGGCCCGATCCAGTAGATCACCGTGTCGAAGGTCGTCTCGGCCCGGAAGCAGGTGCTCGTGTCGGGCGTCCGCGGCGCGCACAGGGCCGTGAAGTAGGTGACGTCCGGCGCGTCTCCGCCGCCGCAGCTCCCCGCGTACTCGTTGCCGGCGCCGGCGGTGTTGTGGTCGAGGTTGCCGTTGCCGGTGATCTGGACCGGGTCTCCGCCGCGCACGGGGATCGCCTGGAACCGCAGCCGGAAGTCCCCCGCCGCCGCGTCCCAGCCGCTGACCACGACGTGGTAGCCGCCGGGTTCGAGCAGACCGAACCAGACCGACTGCTGGCCGGCGCAGGCGTCGTCGTTGCAGCCGCGACTCACGCCGGGGCACGGTCCCGAGCGGACATCGATCGCGGTGTCGTAGGAGCTGCCCAGGGTGTCGAACCAGACCAGCGTGCGCTCCGGCAGCACGAACGAGTACCAGACGTCCGGGGCCGCGCCGCTGCCGGAACATCCGGGCACGATGTCGTTGCCGGCCCCGGCGGTCGTTCCCATCCACTCGCCGTTCCCCTCGATGAGCTGGGCGCCCTCGCAGGCGTCGTTGCACGGCGGGCAGTCCTCGTCGGTCGTGGTGTCGCAGTCGTCGTCGGCGGCCTCGACCGCGCAGGTCGTCCGGCACACCTCGGCGTCGGCGCAGCACGGGCTCCAGGTGCACGTCGCGACGTCGCACGACCGGCTGCCGGCGGCCCCGCCCCCGGTCGTGCACGGCTCGACCGTCCCGCTCGGACAATCGAAGTCCTCGTCGGCCGAGCCGTCGCAGTCGTCGTCGACCCCGTTGCACGACTCGGCCGGTCCCGTGCAGGCCGCGCCGACGGGGACCTCGCACAGCGTCGAGCAGCGGCCGGTGCCGGTGGTGCCTCACGGTGTGGTGCAATCGACCGTCGCGCCGGCGATGCAGGGGAAGTCCTCGTCGGTCTCGAGGTCGCAATCGTCGTCGCGCCCGTTGCACCGCTCGGCGGGGGCGACGCAGGGGCCGAGCACGCAGCTCTCGCAGTCCTGGACGCCGATCGAGCCGCAGCCCGTAGTGCAGGCCGCGGCGAACCGGTCGCACTCCTCGTGGCCGGCCCGCACCACCATGTCGCCGCAGGTGGCGTCGCGGCACGTGGACAGGCAGGCGTCCGTGTCGTCGGCGGCGCCGTCGTCGCACTGCTCGCCGGCCTGGACCGTCCCGTCGCCGCAGCCCGGCCGGCTGCAGTTGTTCCGGCAGCCGTCGGTGTCGTCGCGGTTGCCGTCGTCGCAGGCCTCCCCGACGTCGAGCACACGGTCGCCGCAACGGGGCAGCCGGCAGTCGGTGCGGCACGCGTTGGGACGGCTGTCGCTGTTCTGGTCGCCCTCGTCGCATTCCTCGCCGGGGTCCGGCACGCCGTCCCCGCACGTCACGCTCGTCTCGCCCGCCTCCGCGTCGGCGTCCTCCCGCGGCGCATCGCCGTCGTCTCCCGGCGCGTCCCCGTCGCCGGCCCCCTCGGCCGTCGCGTCGGCGACGTCCCACCCGCCGAGGCCGGACGTCTGGAGGCCGCAGGCGGCGGACGCCGCTCCGGCCAACGCGATCCACAGCAGCCTGCGCGCTCCCGTCATGCCACGTCCCGGGACCGCCCCCCCGACCGAACGGTCCCATCCACAGTCTAGCCCGAGCGGCCCGGGGCTGTCG
>JAAZOP010000540.1 GCA_012797735.1 Myxococcales bacterium | reverse complement strand
TGGGTGCCACCTGTGCCCGGCGGCCGGCCGGCGGCGGCGCTCCCGACGCCCCCGCGGTCGCGGCGGCGGACGCCACGTCCGGCGGTGCGGACGCCGGTGTGGAGTCCGCCGCGCCGCCTCCCGGCCCCGCCGGCCGGCTGTTCGGGTTGATCGCGCCGCACGCCGGCTACATGTACTCCGGCGCGGTGGCGGGTCACGCCTGGAAGCTCCTCGCCGGCCACGGCGCCGCGCCGGCCGCCGAGTCGACGACCGGACCGGAGACCGTCTTCCCGGCGCAGGTGGCCGGCGGCTTCTACCCGGCCGATCCGGCGGAGCTGCGGGCCCTCGTCGAGCGGTACCTGGCCGACGCCGCGCCGCCGATCGCGCCGGCAGTCGGGCCGGTCGGCACGGTGATCGTGATGGCCCCGAGCCATCACTATCCGCTGGCCGGGGCCGCGGTGCTCGCCGACGACGCCTACGAGACGCCGCTCGGCCGCGTCCGCGTCGACACCGCCTTGCGCCGGCGGCTGGTGGAACTGGCGGGGCTCGACCTCGTGGTCGACTCGTCGTACTTCCAGCGGGAACACGCGCTCGAAGTGCAGCTGCCGTTCCTGCAGGTGGCCCTGCCCGAGGCGCGCGTGCTGCCGCTGATCGTGGGCGACACGGCGAACGGCGCCGGCGACCGGCTGGGGGCGGTGCTGGCGACCCTGTGCTCCGAGCGTCCCGACCTGGTGATCGTGGCGTCGTCGGACATGTCGCACTTCTACTCCTACGACGAGGCGGTGGCGTTCGACGAGGAGAACCTGCGGGCGCTGGAAACGCGCGACCTGGCCGCCTTCGAACGCACGGGTCAGGGGCGGAGCGGGATGTGCGGCTACGATCCGGTGCGGACCGCGCTGGTCGCCCTGCGGGCGGCCGCCGGGGCGGGCGCGCGCGTGGTGCGGTTGCGGTACGCGAACAGCGGGGACGTGACCGGCGAGCGGGACCGTGTCGTGGGGTATGGAGCGCTCGCGCTGCTCACCGTCGAGGCCGCGCCGGCGGCGGACGTCGCGGCCCCGGAGCCGCCGGTGGCCGCAACGGGAACCGCGGCCGAGGGACCGGAGACCGGCGCCGCGCGGGCAGCGCCCGCGGCGGCAGGGGAGGCGACGATGTTCACCCGGGAAGAACGTCAGACGCTGCTCGACATCGCCAAGGCGGCCGTGCGCGCCGCCGTGCGGGGAGAGTCCTACCGGCCGCCGGAGCCGGCCGCCGAGGCGTTGCGGGCGCCCGGCGCCGCGTTCGTCACCCTGCGGAAGCACGGGGACCTGCGCGGCTGCATCGGCCACGTCGTCGCCACCCTGCCGCTGTACCGCTGCGTGGCGGAGGTGGCCGAGGCGGCCGCGACGCAGGACTACCGCTTCGACCCGGTCACGCCGCAGGAGCTGGAGCAGCTGACCTTCGAGATCTCCGTCCTCACGCCTCCCGAGGTGGTGACCGACCCGACGACGATCCGGGTGGGACGCGACGGGCTGATCGTCTCGCGCGGGCGGAATCGTGGCCTGCTCCTGCCGCAGGTGCCGGAAGAGCAGGGGTGGAACCGCGAGCAGTTCCTCGACGGGACGTGCCGCAAGGCCGGGCTCCCCGCCGGCTGCTGGCGCGACCCGGAGACGCGCCTCGAGCGTTTCCAGGCCGTCGTCTGGGGCGAGAACCTCGAGGACGTCCTTTCGTAGCTGGCCGATCCCGCCGCTGTGACGGCCGGTCTGCGGCTGCGACGGCCGGACCTACGGCAACGACTGCGAGCGGTTGGCGGCCGGGGCGGCGCTCGACCACGAGGGCGAATGCGAGGAGCCGCCGCCGGCGGCGCCGGTGTGCGTGCCGACGGCGGACGGGGGCGCGGTGTGGGTGGACGGCGACGGCACCTTGATCTGTCGCGCGAACTGCCTGACCTGCACCGCGGCCTGCCTCCACCCGGGAAGCTTCAGCGAAGGGTGGTACGCGGCCTGCTCGGGTTCGGGGATCGACGGCGGCTGCGGGATGATCCCCGGCCTGATCGAGTGGGCCGACTGCAGTCCGTAGCCGGTCGCGTTTCGTGCTCGCTCGGAGATCCGGCGCGCTCGCCGCGCCCCGCCTCGCACCGGGTCCGGTGTCGAGGTCGCATGGTTCCCGGCCGTGCGTGCGGCCGAACGGTCCCCCCGGTGAACGGTCGTTCGCGGCCGGGCGCGGGGCCGGCGGGAGCGGCTACCAGAGGCCCGGGATCGCGGCGTCGCAGTCGGGGCAGTGCCCGTTCTTCAGCCGGTTCTCGAGGATCGTGAACCCGAGCCGTTCGATCAGGATCTTCCCGCACTGCGGGCAGTAGGTGTTCTCGCCCGGGTGGCGCGGGACGTTGCCCAGGTAGACGAAGTGGAGTCCCTCGGCCCGGGCGATCTCGCGGCAGCGTTCGAGGGTGGCGACGGGGGTCGGTTCGAGGTTGGTCAGCTTGTACATCGGGTGGAAGCGGGTGAAGTGGACCGGCACGTCGGGGCCGAGGCGCTGGAGGATCCAGCGGGACATCGCCTTGACCTCGGTCTCGTCGTCGTTGAGGGTCGGGACGATCAGCAGGACGAGCTCGAGCCAGACGCCGGCGTCGCGGATCCGGCCGAGCGTGTCGAGGACGGGTCCCAGGTCGCCGGAGCAGACGTCGCGGTAGAAGCGCTGCGTGAAGGCCTTGAAATCGATCTTGATCGCCCGGACCAGCCCGCACCACTCGCGGAGCGGTTCCGCCTCGATGAAACCGTTGCTGATCACGACCGTGTCGACGCCGCGCGTCCTGGCCGCGGCGGCGATGTCGCGCCCGTACTCGAACCAGACCACCGGTTCGGAGTAGGTGAGCGCGATGCTCGGGATCGAGCGTTCGACGCAGGCCGCGGCGATCGCCTCCGGCGAGCGGTCCCACATCTCGACCTGCTCGGGGCGCGCCTGGGAGATCTCCCAGTTCTGGCAGAACCGGCACTCGATGTTGCAGCCGGGGGCGGCGAGCGACCAGGCCTGGGTGCCGGGGCGGAAGTGGAACAGGGGTTTCTTCTCGATCGGGTCGATATGCTCGGAGCAGCAGCGGCCGTGGACGAGGGTGTAGTAGGTGCCGCTGCGGTTCTCGCGCACGCCGCACACGCCGCGACCGCCGGGGCCGACGACGCAGTGTCGCGGGCAGAGCAGGCAGCGGACGCGGTCGTCGGCCAGTCGTTCCCAGTAATCGGCCTGGTGCGCCGGTCGCTCCGCCTCGTCGGGCTCGTCGGCGCGGAGCGGCCGCAACGCTCCGGCGGCCAGCGCGGCGCCGCCCAGGGCGGCGGCCCCGCGGCAGAAGGAGCGACGGTCCATGTGCCTCATAGCAACGCCTCCCCCAGGATCTCGACCAGGTCTCGGACCTGCCAGCCGCTGCCCGTCCCGGCCAGCAGGCGGCGGCAGGTCGGGCAGGCGGTGACGATCGAGGCCGCCCCGTCGGGCGGTCCCAGTTCTTCCAGCCGGCGGCGGGCCGCGGCGCGGGCCGTCTCGGGGTCGGTGTCCGGCACGCCGCCGCCGCCCCCGCAGCAGTCGGCCCGCTCGCGATGCCGCGGGAACTCCGCCAGGCCGTCCACCAGCACGCGCGCCAGCACGTCGCGCGGGGCGTCGTACACGCCGAGGTCGCGACCGAGGTGGCAGGGGTCGTGGTAGAAGGCGGGCCCGCCGAGCGACAGGCGGCGGAAACGCCCCAGCGCCGGCAGGACGAACTCGGAGAGGTGCAACAGCCGGGCCTCGATCTTCACGCCGCGTTCGACGTACAGGACCCGCATCGCATGCAGGCAACCGGGGTCGGGGACGACGATCGTTTCGAGGCCGGACAGGGCGCGGCGCACGCGGCGGGCCGTCGCCAGGAACCCCGCCTCGTCACCGGCCTGCAGCAGCGGCAGACCGCAGCAGTAGTCGGCGACCAGCGCCGGCGGGCCGTCGCCGCAGGCGTCGAGCACCCGCAGCGTCGCCGCCACGTCCGCCGGCCGTTCCAGGCACGCCGCGCAGCCCGGGAACAGCGCGACCTTCGTCTCCGGACCGACGGCGCGTCCGGAGGTCAGGCCGGCCACCGCGCCCTGCATCCGCCGCTGGCGATCCGCGAAGCCGGCGGCCAGCGCCGCGGCCGCCCGCGGCGCCACCTGGTGCCGCAACGCCAGCGCCCGTCCCTGCCGCAGCGAGGCCGGGACGTCGATCCCGTGATCGCAGTAGGTCCGGCAGGCGTGGCATTCGAGGCAGGCGTACAGCGGGCGCGCCGCCGACTCGTCGAGCGCCAGGGTCTGGCGCACCAGCTCGTGCAGGATCGTCTGCTTGCCCCAGGGCGTCACCGTCTCGCGCGCCTGGACGGCGGAGACCGGGCAGGCGAATCGGCAGAGCTTCGGGCAGAAGGCGCAGTACCGCAGGGCTTTGCTCGGCGTGCTCACGACGGGAAGGATAGCGGAGCCGCGGCGGGCGCGATAGGGGGTCGGGATCGAGGCGGGCGAGAGGCCGTTCGGGCCGGCGCCGATCCGCGGCGTCCTACGGCACGCCGACGAACAACTCGTCGTAGTAGACGACGTTGTGCACTTCGGACCCGAGCGGCTTGTCGTCGTAGCGCGACTCGAACAGCACCCGGAACGGCGTCCCGTCGGGCGGCACGGCGCCCCACAGCCGGCGGTAGTCCCCCTGCACGTCCAGGGCGAAATCGATCCACCGGCCGAGCTCGGGTTGCGCCCGGCGGTGCACGAACACGTAGCGCGCGTTGCTCATGTTGTACGGCGGCTCGGTGACGCCGTCGAGGACGTAGCGGAGTTGGCGGCTGGGCAGGTCGCCGAGCGGCCACATCGCGATGACCACGACCTGGACGTACGCCTTCCTGGCCGCCCCCGGCTCCCACCGCTCGACGAAGTACTTGCCGGAAATGCGCGTCGGGAACACCGGCGGGGCCAGCTCCTGGACGACGCCGAAGACACGGGTCGGCCGGTCCTCCGGGCGACCGAGCACGGTCAGGTGCGCGGCGCGCTTTCCCGCCGCCGCGCGGGTCTCGTCGACCGCGAACGGCGCCCAGTCGTTGGACCAGTCGAGCCACGACCAGCCGACTTCGCCGTCCTCGAAGCCGGCATTCACCAGGAAGTTCCCCGTGCGCGCCTCGACGGTCCGCGGCCGGAAGTGCGGGTCGGCCGGCGTTCCCGACGCGGGCCGCTCCGGGCTCTTCGCCCGCGGCGCCGCGGGGGCGGCGGCCGGTG
>JAAZOP010000539.1 GCA_012797735.1 Myxococcales bacterium | reverse complement strand
CGCAAACGGGGTGCCGGCCTTCGCCGCAGGCGCCGGAAGGTCCGCGAACGGGGTGCCGGCCTTCGCCGCAGGCGCCGGAAGGTCCGCAAACGGGGTGCCGGCCTTCGCCGCAGGCGCCGGAAGGTCCGCGAACGGGGTGCCGGCCTTCGCCGCAGGCGCCGGAAGGTCCGCGAACGCAGCACCTGCTTTCCCCGATGGCGCCGGAAGGTCCGCGAACGGGGTGCCGGCCTTCGCCGCAGGCGCCGGAAGGTCCGCGAACGGGGTGCCGGCCTTCGTCGCAGGCGCCGGAGGGTCCGCGAACGGGGCAGCACTCCCCGGTGGGGCAGGCGGAGCGGGTGGTGTGCCCGATCCCGCAGTGCCCGGCGGACGCGGTGCGAACCCCACCGCGAACCCCTGCATGGTGCTCTTGCCTGCCGGAGGCCTGCCGGGGAGCGGGGGTGGCGGCGGGGGGAACGGGGCGGGCGGTGCGGCGGCCGGCCCGGCAGGCGACGGCGGGCTCTGCACGGGCAGAGGGACGGCGCGAGGCGGCACGGAAGCGGGCGCCGGTTCGGCGGCGGTCGCGGCCGGGGGCGTCACGTGGAGGGTTGTCTGGCACGCCGTGCAGCGCATCCGGATCCCCTTCGGAGGGATGCGGTGGTCATCGATCGTGTATTCCTTCTGACACCCCGGGCAGTTGACTTTCATCGGAACCTCGTCCCGCCGGTTTATACCCGACCCGTCCGCGAAAGGGTAGACTGGCGCGGCGGAGGTTGGGGGGACCGCGGGAGGCTGCCGGTTCGATGTCCGTGGAGTTTCACGTTCGGCCCCGCGCTCGCGGTTCGAGGTCGTTCACCTTCGTGACCGACCTGGATCGCATCCTCGTGGGTCGCGGCGAGGTCTGCGACGTGCGGTTGCCGCATCCGTACATTTCGTTCCATCACGCGACGATCCAGCGGGCGCCGGGCGGGTGGGAGATCACCGACCACGGCAGCACCAACGGGACGTGGGTGCGCGGGCGCCGGGTGCACGCGGGGGAGTCGGTGCGCCTGCAGAGCGGCGACCGGGTCGCGCTGCCCGGGTTCCTGCTCGACGTGCGGTTCTCGCCCGGGGCCTCGGCGGGCCGCAACGCGGATCCGGAGGCGGTGGGCCGCGAGATCTACCATGCGCTGCTGCGTCCCGACCTGCAGGACCAGGAGCCGCGCCTCGAGATCGATGCCGGGCCGCTGGCTGGCCGCATCCTGACGCTGGCGCCGCGCGAGGCGCCGTACCTGGTGGGGCGCGAGCCGTCGTGCGACTGGGAGATTCCGGACCGCGAGGCGTCGCGGGAGCACCTGGCGGTGTTCGCCGACGGCCGGACGGTCCGCGCCGTGGACCACGGGAGCAAGAACGGGATCCGGGTCAACGGGCGGGTGGTGCGCGAGGCGGTGCTGGCGGACGGCGACACGTTGGAGGTGGGCCGGACGGTGCTGGTCTTCCGCGATCCGCGGGGGGCGATCCTGGCGAAGCTGTCCCGGGACACGGCCGAGCCAACGGACCTGATCGATTCGTTCGAGGAGATGGAGCGGGGGGACGAGTCGTCGCAGAGCAGCGCGCCGCCGCCGCCTTCCTCGTCGTCGTCCGCTCCTCCGGGGGGCGGTCCGTCGCCGGGTCCCGGAGCACGGCCCCCCGCCGACCTGCACCTCGCGCCGCCGGCGTCCGCGCCGGTTCCTGCGCCGACGCCGGCGGAACCGGCGCCGGCCCGGGACATCCCCGACCTCCTGACCGTCGGGTCCGCGCCTCCCGCGGTGGCGCGGCGGGAGGTGCGAGTCGGCAGGGCCCCCGACGGCACCGACTCGTTGATCGTCGCCCTGGGCATCGTCGTGTTCGTCGTCTGCCTGATCGCGATCTATCTGCTCTTGCGTTGAGCGGGGTCCGCGGGGCGTGCGGCTGCGGCACCGGCCGGCGAACGCGGCGACGGGTCCCTGCACGGCCGCTCAGGCGTTCGTGTCCTCGGTCACGTTGGAGGTCGGGGCGGCCGGCGGGTCGGTCTCCGACCACTGCTCGACCCGGTTCCGGCCGTTGCGCTTGGCCCGGTACAGGGCCGCGTCGGCGGCGGCCAGCAGCGCGACCCGCGAAGCCGGCACGCCGTCGGCGAAGGTCGCGGTGCCGACCGAGATCGTGATGCGCAGCGCGCCGCCCGGGTCCGAGGACAGGGGGATGAGGAGCGATTCGATCGTGGACCGGACCCGTTCGGCGATCGTCCGGGCGGCCGCCTTGTCGATCCCCCGGGCCAGGATCACGAACTCCTCCCCGCCGTAGCGCGCCAGCAGGTCCTCCGTCCGCAGCATGCGGGCCAGCGTGCGGGCCACCACCTTGAGCACGTGATCGCCGGTCTGGTGGCCGTGCGTATCGTTGACCTGCTTGAAGTGGTCGAGGTCGATCATCAGCACGCTCAGCGGGAGGCGGTGGCGGGCGGCGAAGGCGAATTCCGCCAGGAACTGTTCGTCGAAGTACTTGCGGTTGTTGACCCGCGTCAGGCCGTCGTGCGTCGCCGAGACGTACATCTGCTCCGCGAAGCGGAGCTCGGTGGCGTCGGTGAGCGAGAACTTGATGATCGTGGTGCGGCCGAGCTGGATCTTGTCGCCGTCGCGCAGCAGCCGCCGCTCGATGCGGTGGTTCTCCACGAAGGTGCCGTTCGTCGAGTCGAGGTCCTCGAGCCAGACGTCGCCGGTCGGGTCGAGCAGCACGCGGGCGTGCTTGCGGGAAACGCCGGTGTCCTGGATCTGCACCTCGCAGGTTTCGCCGCGGCCGAGGTAGGTGGTGGGACGGTCGAGGCGGTAGTACTTCCCGACGTTGTTGCCGGCGATCACGATCAGGTGGGGGTGCAGCGCATCCCCCGCGCCCGCGGTCTCGCCGGCCCGCCGGGACAGCTCCTCGAGGTTCGTGACGACCGTGGCATCGTCCGGGACCTTGTCCAGGTCGCTGTCGCCGTCGAGGCCGCGGCGCCGGCCGCCCGCCCCGCGCCGCCCCGGTCCCCCGCGCTCGTCGTCGCCGTCGCGCATCACCCCTCCTTCCCGCTCCACCTCAGCCGATCGACTCGGCACACACCCGATTCCGTCCTTCCGATTTCGCCCGGCACAGCAGCCGGTCCGCCGCGTCCAGCAGTCCGCGCTCCGTCAGCGCCGCGCTGCCCCGGAACGTCGCCGCCCCGACCGTCACCGTCACCGAGATCTCGCCCTCCCCGGCATCGACCCGCAACCGCTCGACCGACGAGCGAATCCGCTCGGCCAGCACCATCACCCCCGGCGGCGGGATCTCCCGCACCAGCACCGCGAACGTCTCCTCCGCGAAACGCGCCAACACGTCCTCGGACCGGACCTGGCCGCGCATCCGCAGCGCCAGTTCCGCCAGCACCCGATCGCCCAGCGGCCGGCCGCGGACCTGGACCAGTTCCGGGAAGCGATCGACCTCGATCAGCAGCAGCGCGACGAGCGATCGATGGCGGCGGGCGTAGGCCACCTCGGCCTGCAGTCGATCCTCGAAGTAGCGCCGGTTGTACAGCCGCGTGAGCGGGTCCCGCACCGACATCTCGTAGACCCGCGCCTGCTGTTCGGCATCGATCTCGGCCTGCCGCACGAACTTCAGCACGGTGTGCCCGAGCAGGATCCGGTCGCCCTCCTGCAGCACCCGCCGTTCGATCGGCTCCCCGTTGACCGACGTCCCGTTCGTGCTGCCCAGGTCTTCCAGCCGCCAGGCGCCGTCCGGCTGGGCGACCAGCCGGGCGTGCCGCCGCGAGACGCCGTCGTCCCCCAGGCGCACGTCGCACCCCGGGTCCCGCCCGAAGGTCAGTTCCGAGATGTCGAGCGGGACGAGCGTGCCCACCGCCGAGCCGCTCAGCACGACCAGCAGCGAGCGCTGGCCCCGGGTCCGGCGGATCTCGTCCTCCAGCCGCCCGGTGTCGACCTCGGCCGGTGTCATCGGAGGCGTGTCGTGCTGCGATCGCTCGGCCGTCACCGTCGCTCCTCCCGGACCCGCACGGCGGGCGCATCATAGCGCGGGCCGGGGCAAGTCTCCAAGCGGCGTTGCTTTCCCGGCGCCGGCGGCTATCATCGCCCCGCCATGGACGCTCGCAAACACGGCTCGACCCACGTCGTCCGGCTCGATCGCGGCGAACCCGTGATCGCCTCGCTGCTCGAATACCTCGGCCGCGCCCGCATCCTCGGCGGCGCGGTCGTCGGCCTCGGCGCCATCGCCGATGCCGAGATCGGCTGCTACGACCCGGAGCGCCGGGAGTACGACCGCCGGCGCATCCCCGAGGCGCGCGAGCTGCTGTCGTTCGTGGGAACGATCTCCCGGCTCGACGGCCGGCCGTTCCTGCACGCCCACGTCACGCTCGGCGCGCCCGACCACTCCGTCATCGGCGGCCATCTGTTCGAGGCGCGCGTGGCGATCACGGGGGAGTTCGTGATCCAGGCCGCCGCGATCGCCTCCGTCCGGCAGTACGACGAGGACACCGGGCTCAAGCTGCTGCGGTTCACCGGTCCCGCCCGGCCGCGGCCGCCGCGCCGGGGGCCGGCGCCCCGCCGGCGGAGCCCGCGATGAGCGGGGGACGTCTCCCGGTCGAGCCCGCGGACCTGCGGGTCTTCTTCGAGCCGCGGAACGTCGCGGTCGTCGGCGCGTCGGCCAATCCCACCAAGTGGGGCTACTACATCTTCCACAACGCCGCCGCCGGCGGCTTCACCGGCCGTCTGTTCCCCGTCAACCGCTCCGGCGGCACGCTGTTCGGGCATCCCGTGCTGCGAACAGTCGAGGACCTGCCGCAGGGCGAGGTCGACCTCGCGGTCGTCGTCGTGCCTCCCGATCAGGTCCCCGGCTGCGTCGAAGGGCTCGCGGGCCGCGGGGTCCGCGCGGTCTACGTGGTGACCGGGGGCTACTCGGAGACGGGTGCGGCGGGCGCGGCACGGGAGCGCGAGCTGGCCGCGCTGGCCACCCGCCACGGCCTGCTGCTCGCCGGGCCCAACGGCCAGGGCCTGCTGTCCAACCCCGTCGGGCTCAGTCCGCAGATGGCCTTCGCCCGGCCGCCCCGCGGCGGCCTGTCGATGATCACCCAGAGCGGCAACATCGGCGCGACCCTCATGCACTACGCCCACGTCGGCGGCGTCGGGTTCTGCCGGCTGATCTCGGTCGGCAACAGCGCGATGCTGGGGATCGAGGAGTTCCTGGCCTTCCTGGCGGAGGACGAGGGAACGACGGCGGTGGCGCTGTACGTGGAGGGGGTGCGGGACGGCCGGCGGTTCGCCGACGCGCTGCGCGCCGCCGCGCTGCGCAAGCCGGTCGTGCTGCTCAAGGGCGGCCGCACCCCGGGCGGCGCCGCCGCCGCGCTGTCCCACACCGGCGCGCTGGCCGGCAACGCCGACCTGTTCGGCCGCCTCGTCGAGCAGCTCGGCGCCGTCGTCGTCCCGTCGCTCGACCGCCTGTTCGACGTCGCCGCCGCCTTCGCCTCCACCACGCCGGTCGCCGGCCCGCGCGTCGGCGTCGTCACCGTCGGCGGCGGCTGGGGCGTGGTGGCGGCCGACGCGATCCAGGAGGAGGGGCTCGAGCTGCCCGACCTTCCGCCGCCGGTCGTCCGCGAACTGGACGCGGTTCTGCCCGACCGGTGGAGCCGCCGCAACCCGGTCGATCTGGCGGGCGACATCGGCCCCGGCACGATGCACCGCTGCGTGCAGGCCGTGGTCGAGTGCGGCGCGTACGACGCCGTGATCCACCTCGGCGGCGGCCTCGTCGGGTTCGCCGGCGGGTTGATGCGCGAGTCGCCGCTCTACCCGGACCAGGGCCTCGACCTCGTGGTCGAGGAGGCCGCCCGGCGCGACCAGCGTCTCGGCGAGGCGCTGGCACGGTTGGCGGGCCGGCCGTCCTGCCCGCTGCTGTTCGCCAGCGACGCCGCGGCCAGCCCGGGCGCCGCCCAAAACCCCGGCCTCGCCGCCCTGCGGGCTCGCGGCGCGCCGG
>JAAZOP010000538.1 GCA_012797735.1 Myxococcales bacterium | reverse complement strand
GGCGTTGGCGAGCCCCGCGAGGCCGCGGCGGCCGAGCCGCTTGACCGCCTCGACGGCGACGTGCACCGCCGCGTGCGCCGGGACCGCGGTCGGCCCCAGCAGCTCGTAGGCGGCCAGCCGCAGGACCTGGCGGGTGACGTCGTCGAGCGAGTCGAGGCCGCGGGGCAGGAGCGGTCCGAGCCGCGCGTCGAGGACGCCGCGCCAGCGCCACGTTCCGAGCGCCAGTTCGGTGGCGGCGGCGCGCCACGCCGCGTCGGTCGCCCCCAGCTCGCCGGCGGCCGCCTCGAGCGCCTTGGTGATGTACGCGCGATCGCGCTCGACGCGCCGCAGGGCGAGCGCGGCGGCGGCGCGGGCCGGGAGGCCGGGAACCGCGAACAGGTCGTCCCGGGGGCGCGGCATGGCGTCAGTTGCAGCCGAACAGCCCGAGGATGTCGCTCCAGCGGCGGGCGATGTCGTTGCGCAGGGCGAGCGCGACCAGGGCGAGGATCAGGACCAGGCCGACGAACTGCGCCCGCTCCTTGAACTTGCGGCTGAACGGCTTGCGGCGCGCCGCCTCGACGGCGAAGAACAGGAGCTGGCCGCCGTCCAGGATCGGGATCGGCAGCAGGTTGAGGATGCCGAGGTTGATGCTGATCAGCGCCATCGCCCAGAGGAACGACACCGCCCCGGCCTCGGCCGACTGCGCGGCGACGTCGAAGATCAGGACCGGGCCGCCGATCGTGTCGACCCCGACGCGACCCTGGAAGATCGCGGCGAAACCGAGCGCGGTGAGCCGGATCACGTCGCGCGTCTCGTTGAACGCGCCGAAGAAGGCCCGCGAGACGCGGTTGGGGTTGGGCACCGGATCGTCCGTCAGGCTGCGCGTGTAGCCGCCGACGCCGAGCGAGAAGCGTTGGTGCTCCTGGCCCAGCGGGTCGCGCCAGGTCTCCGGTTGCAGATCGACGGTCACCGGCAGTTCGCGGCCGTCGCGGGCGACGACGAAGGTGTGCGGACCGGCCGCGTCCCGTTCGGGGACGAGCTGGACGTCGAGCCACGTGGCGAGCGGTTTGCCGTCGAGGCGGAGGAGCCGGTCGCCCACCCGCAGGCCGCCCCGGTCCGCCGCCGAGCCGGGCCGGACGCGGGAGACGACGAGGTCCGAGGTGGTGACCCCGAGGGCGCGGTCGACCGGCGCGCCCGCCGTGGCGCGGGCCGACAGCCGCACCGCCTCCGCGACGAACAGCGTGCCCAGGCCGGTCAGCACGGGTGCGCCGCGCAGGAGGCCCACATCGATCGTCCCCGCCGGCCCCACCCGCAAGCGCTCGAGATCGATGTGGCGCCGGATGCGTCGCCCGTCCACCGCGACGATCTCGTCGAACGGCTGCAGGTCGAGGGGTCCGGCGGGCGCGGCCGGGTCGATCGGTCCGAGGATCGGGGCGCGGTAGTAGGGGGAGACGCCGATCCGGCCGACCTCGTTGACGAAGCCGAGGATCGGGATCACCTCCTCCGTCGGGGCGGGGGTGATCGCGCGCGTGAACTCCTCGTCGCCGCGCCGGATGCGGAACTCCAGCCGTTCGCCCGGCCGATCCTGGACCTCGGCCACCACGTCCTCGAAGCCGTGGACCGCGGCGCCGTCCACCTCCAGGATCACGTCGCCCGGCTGGAGACCCGCCTCGGCCGCGGGAGTCCCGGCCAGGACGGTGCCGACCGAGGCGGGCAGCAGCGTGTCGCGGCCGAGGAAGACGACGAAGTAGATCAGGATCGGGAACACCAGGTTCATCGCCGGGCCGCCGACGATGATCACCGCGCGCTGCCACAGCGGCTTGTCGGTCAACGCCCGGCCGGCGTCTTCCGGCCGGCGCGCCTCCGGGTCGTCGGGCACCGAGGCATCGACCCCGTCGCCCCCTTCGGGGCCCTCGCCGAGCATCTTGACGTAGCCGCCGAGCGGGATCGCGGAGATCAGGTACTCGGTCTCCCCCCGGCGGAAGCCGACCAGCTTGCGGCCGAACCCGAGCGAGAACTTGAACACCTTGACGCCGAAGATCTTCGCCCAGACGAAATGCCCCAGCTCGTGGACAAAGATCAGCACCCCCAATAGGATGATGAAGAAGAGGATGTCCTTCAGGGCGCCCATGACGCGACGCTTATACCACGAAGCGGAGTCGGAACAGGACGTTCGTCGCGCGCTGGTCGAGGCGCTGCGGCGCGTCTGCGGCCTGGAGCTCGACGAACGGCGGGCGGGCGAGGTGCTGGCGGCGTGGCGCTCGGCGCTGGGCGCCGCCGC
>JAAZOP010000537.1 GCA_012797735.1 Myxococcales bacterium | reverse complement strand
CGGCGGGCCATCAGGATGCGGGCCAGGGACGGGACGACGACGAGGGTCAGGACGGTGGAGGCGAGCAGGCCGCCGATCATCACGGCGCCCATCGGTTGCCAGAAGCCGCCGCCGGAGAAGGTGAGGGGGGTCAGGCCGACGACGGTGGTGAGGCTGGTGGCGAGGATCGGGCGCAGCCGGCTGCCGGCGGCCTCGACGATCGCCTGTTCCAGCGGTTTCCCCTGGCGCAGGCCGATGTTGACGAACTCGAGCAGCAGGATCGCGTTGTTGACGACGATGCCCGAGAGCGAGACCAGTCCCAGCATCGCCATGAAGCCGACGGGGGAGTCGGTGATCCAGAGGCCGAGGAAGGCGCCGATGACGGAGAACGGGATCGTCGCCAGGACGGCCAGCGCCTGGCCGTAGGAGCGGAACTGGGCGACGAGGATGATCAAGATCACGGCGACGGCGATGATCGCGGCGTTGCCGAGGTTCGCGAACGCCTCGTCGCGTTCCTCCGCCTCGCCGCCGATGTCGATCTTCACCCCAGGCGGCGGGCGGAAGTCGGCGAGGACGGTCTCGACACGGGACTGCAGTTCGGTGGCCAGCAGCGTGTCGGTCCAGATCTTGAGCGACAGGGTGCGCTGGAGGTTGCGGCGGTGCAGCCGGCCGACCTCGAAGACGGGTTCGAGCCGCGCGACCTGGCGGAGCGGGACTTTGCCGGCGATCGGCGAGTCGAGGTACAGGTCCTGGAGGAGGGAGAAATCGTCGCGGTCGGCGGGTCGGGCGCGAACGGTGACCGGCAGCTCGTCGTCGTGGGTGTCGAAGGTGGTGGCGACGACACCCTCGACGGCGGCACGGATCGTGGCGGCGACCTGGAAGTGCGAGAGGGCGGCGCGTCCGAGCTGGGCGTCATCGACGACGGCGCGGACCTGGCGGGTCTCCTGCCCGAAGTCGTCGGCGACGCGGGCGACGTCGGGGTCGGCGGCCAGGCGGGTGCGCAGGGCGCGCGAGGCGGCGCGCAACGGGCCGATGTCGTCGCCCGTCAGGCGCAGAACGACCGGGGCGCCGACGGGGGGACCGAGCTCGATCTGGTGGGCGGTGACGCGGGTGTCCGGGATGTGGACCAGTTCCCGATTGAGCCGGGCGACCAGGTCGCGGATCTCGTCGGGCCGGGTGCCGGCGGCGACCCGCACGAGCAGTTCGGCGACGGTCGGGTCGCTCTGGCGCGGGAAGTAGGTGTAGTAGAAGCGCGGCAGGCCGCCGCCGACCGTCGTCGTCACTTCGCGGACGATCGGTTCGCGCCGCAGGCGCTGTTCGACGACGCGGGCCGCGGCCGTCGTGCGCTCGAGGCTCGATCCGTCGGGGCCCTCGACCTCGACGTAGAAGTGGTCCATCTCGGCCTTGGGGAAGAACTCGACGCCGAGCAGCGGGAGGCCGCGGGCGGCGAGGACGACGCCGGCGACGGCGGCGGCGAGGATCGGCCAGCGCAGGCGGAGCAGGGCAGGGGCGATGCGCCGGTACGCGCCGGACAGGGCCCCCTGGAGACGCTCGGCGAGCCCCCGCCCGGGGCGGAGGACCCGGCCGGCGACCATCGGGCCGACGAACAGGGCGAAGAAGTACGACCAGGCGAGGGCGGCGGAGACGACGAAGGGGAGGGACTGGACGTACTGGCCGGCCAGGCCGGCCATGAGCATCAGGGGGATGAAGGCGGCCACGGTCGTGAGGGTCGAGGAGAGGATGGCGAGGTTGACCTCGGCCGCGCCGTCGATCGCGGCATCGATCCGGTCCTTGCCGAGGCGGAGGTGCGCGGTGACGTTGTCGGCGACGACGACGGCGTTGTCGACCAGCATGCCCAGGGCGATCACGAGGGCGCCGAGGGAGACCTGGTGGATCTCGACGCCGGCGATCCACATCGTGAGCAGGGCGCCGAGGGACGAGGCGGGGACGGCGAGGGCGACGAGGAGGGCGTTGCGGACGCCGAGCAGCAGGAAGCAGACGAGCACGACGATCAGCATTCCCTGCCAGAGGTTGGCGACGACGTTGTCGACGCGCCGCTCGATCCGTTCGGCCTGGTCGGTGGTCGGCGCCAGGTCCAACCCGGGCGGCAGTTCCTCCCGGCGCCGTTCGACCCAGTCCCGGAGGCGGCCGCCGAGCTCGACGAGGTCGGCGGAGTCCTGGGGGAAGACGGCGAGCAGCAGGGCCGGGGCGCCGTTGTGGTACACGCGTTCCTCCGCGTCCTGCCAGCGGCGGTGCACGCGGGCGATCTCGTGGAGCCGGACGGGGGTGCCGGTCTGGCTGACATCGACGACGGTCTGGCCGACCTCGTCCTCCGAGCGGAAGAAGCCGGAGGCTTCGAGGACGACGACCGACCCGCCCTGCTCGATGCTGCCGGGCGGGATCTTGACGTTGCGGGCCTGCAGCGCCTGCAGGACGCGTTCGAGGGTCACACGGCGGGTCTTGAGCGCCTCGAGGTCGATCTCGGCGGCGAGTTCCTCGTCGCGGTCGCCGTGGATCTCGACGCGCGAGACGCCGCGCAGGGCTTCCAGCCGCCGCTCGATCTCCCGCGCCTCGTCCCGCAGCCGCCGCTCGGCGTCCTCCCAGGTCTGGCCGGGCGCGGAGAGGGCCAGGGTGAGGACGGCGACGTCGTCGAACGAGCGGGTCTCGACCTTCGGCTCGCGGACTCCCTCGGGCAGATCGGCCCGGGCGGCGGCGACGGCCTCGCGCAGGTCCTGCCAGTGGGCGTCGATGTCGACCCCGTTCTCGAGGCGCAGCAGGATGACGGAGACGTTGGCGCGGGAGGTGGACGAGATCCAGCGCAGGTCGCCGATCGACTGGGCGGCTTCCTCCAGCGGCCGGGTGACCAGGTTCTCGACGCGCTCGGCGCCGGCGCCGGGGAAGATCGTGACGATCAGCGCGTAGGGGACTTCGACCTTCGCGTCCTCCTGGCGCCGGAGCGAGACGTAGCCGATGACGCCGGCGATGAGCAGGCCGAGGAACGCGGCCAGCGTGAGGTGCCAGTTCCGGACGGCCCCGGCGACGAGGCGGCGGATCACGGCGGGGCGACCTCGCGCACCGGGAGTGCCTCGGCGTCGATCTCCGCCAGGCTGTACTGGCCCTCGACGACCACCAGCGGCGGGCCGGGGAAATCGACCACGGCGCGGGCCAGGCCGTCGCGGCCGAGTTCCCGGACGGCGACGGGAACGCGGCGGACGGTCGTGCGCGCGCCATCGACCGGCGCGAACGCGAACGTGCGGTCGCCGATCTCGACCACCGCCTCGAGGGGGAACTCGTGGATCGTCTCGCCGGCGGCCGCGCCGCCGCGGCGCAGCCAGAGCCGGACGGTGACGCGCATGCCCGAGCGGAGCCGGTCTTCGGTGTTGGCGACGCGCACCTTGACCGGGAAGGTGCCGGTCTGGGGATCGCCGGCCCACGCGGCCGCCTCGATCCGTCCTTCCAGCGTCACGCCGCCCGCGTCGTGGACCGTGACGGTCGGGGCGAGGTCGCGGGCCAGCACGGCGAGCAGGTTGCCCGGCAAGCTGGCCACCGCATCCAGCTCGTCCGTCCGCTCGACGACGCACGCCGGCGTCCCCGGTCCGACGAGCTGTCCCGCCTCGGCCATCCGCTTGACCACCAGCCCGTGGAACGGCGCCACGATCACCGTGTCGGCCAGGGCCTGCTCGGCCTGCGCCACCAGCGCCTCGGCCTGCGCCACCGCCGCGGCGGCCTCGCCGGCCTGGGCCCGCATGTCATCGACCTGCGTCTCCAGGCCCTGCAGGTCGCGTTCCGGAATCACGCCGGCCTCGGCCACCCGCCGCCCCCGCTCGAGCTCCCGCTCGGCGTGGGTCATCCCCACGCGCCGGGCGCGACCGTACGCCGCCTGCGCCCGGCGCAAGGTGGCCTCGGCCGCCGCCTTCGCCAGTTCGTAGTCGCGCCGCTCGAGCCGGCCGACGGGACGCGCCGGATCCGGATCGACGTAGCTCCCCTCCTCGCAGTCCAACGCTTCGACGCGACCGGCGACCTTGAACGACAGCGGCACCCGGGTCGGCGCGTTGAGCAGCGCCTCGAGATCGATGAAGTCCCGTCCGTCCTCCAGCGCCCGGGCCGCGGCCCAGCGCACGGGGTAGGTCCGGCGGGCGGCGGTCTCTGCGGCGTCGGGCTGGGCGCCGCGCGATTCCGCCGTGCAGGCGGTCGCCGCGACGCACAGCGCCAGGCAGAGTCCGGCGGCCCGACGTTTCGCCATCGCCCGCGGATCCTACCACATCGGCCCGGCGTTCGCCCCGGGGGTCCTCAAGGAATCCAGGTCTCGCGAAGCTCGCCCTCGCCGGCGTCGCCGCGGGCTGCGCCCCAGATCGCCAGCGCCAGCCCCACGGGGCCGAGACCCGCGGCGACGTAGGCCCGGGTCCAGTCGCCCTGCCCGTAGCCGACGTTGACCGCCACGTCCCAGGCCAGCAGCCCGGTCGCCGTCAGGATGGCGATCGCGCCGGCCGCGTAGAGCAGGATGCTCGCGGTGTCCGGCCCCCGTGCGACCAGGCTGCCGCCCAGCAGCAGCGAGCGCCCTTCGTCGAAGGTCCGGGTCAGCGTGCGCGGGTCGAGGTCCGGATGCGACAGCACGAGCGTATGTTCGCCCGGGGCCAGCAGCATCCGGCACGGCAGGCCGCAGAACTGGCCGCTGTCGACCGCGACAGCGGCCCCGCCGGGCTCCAGATCGACGAACAACTCGGCCCAGCCGATCGGGATGGACGAGGCGGGCGCGGAGGCCGCCGGATCCGCGGCGCGAGCCGCCGGAGCGGCGAGGCACGCGACCAGGGCGACGACGGCCCGACAGCAGCGGATGGAACGTGCATCGACCACGAGGCGTCTCCCGTCCACGACCCACCGTTCAGGCGACGATCTTCCAGATCACGAACCCGAGCAACAGCAGTGCGGCGACCGAAAGGACGGCCTTGAGGATGCCGACGAGCAGCGACACGCCGACGAGCACGGCCGCCACCACGACCAGCGCCGTCAAGACCCGCCAAAGCCACCTGCCGAGCCGTCCAGCCATCGCCCTGCATCGTAGGACGAAAGGGGCCGGGAGGCCAGGGGGAACCGATTGCCGTTGCAGGCAGGTCCGGGAGAGGCGAAGGGCGGGAGTACCTGTTCAGGGCCTTCAGCACGGCTGCCCCGAAAATCGCCCGCCCCCTGCACATCCGCCCTGCGTTTTCGTGATTCGCGGATGGCCCGCCAGGGCCGTGGGGAACTGGCCAGAGAACGCGTGGCGCGCCGGCGAGGGCCGCGCCCGAGCCGATGCGCGGGGGGTCCGGGGGGGGGACGCCGAGGCCGCGCCTGGGAAGCCGCCGAATTCCGGCAGATGTGCGGCCGGGCGGTCCCCTCCGGGTGAACGGACACGGGCGGGAGAACCGGGAAGGGCGCGCCCGCGAGGCGGGAAGGGCGGAATCGAGGCGCCGCCGGTTCAGGGTCGAGCCGTTCCGGGGGAAGCGTCCGGCGCCCCGGCCGGCCGGTCCTGGAGGTAGCCGAGGGCCCGGAGCCGTTCGTCGTCGGTGGCCGCGGTGACCTGCTGGCGGGGCAGTGCGGCCCGGCGCGCCGCCTCGGCGGGTTCGGCGATCGCCCGGCGTCCTTCGGCCACGACGGCGGGGGCCTGCGCTGCGAGGTCCCGCTGCTCGCGGGTCGCGACCGCGGCCGCGGTGAGCGGGGCGGGACGGCCCGGGGGGGCCACGTCGTAGAGTTCCTCCGGACGCAGGCCCGGGCGGGCGATCGCTTCGGCCTGGATCAGCTTGTGCGCGTCCCCCCGGGTGTCGCTCCAGCGGATCGCCCGCAGGACGTTCCCCTGGTGGTCCTCCTCCATGAACACGGTCGGTTCGGCGCGGGGCGTGAACAGGTCGGCGCCCTGGTAGCCCGCCGCCGCGAGCTCCTCGGCGGAGTACCCCGCTTCGTGGAGGATGGTCCAGGGCAGATCGATCAGGCTGACCCAGCCGGGGAAGCGCCGCCCGGCGGACCACCCGGCCGGTTTCCAGCCCGCGCGCGGCGAGAGGCGGGGCAGCCGCACGATCAGCGGGACGTGCACGAGCTCGTCGTACAGCGAGGTGCCGTGCCACCAGTCGTCGTGGTCGAGGAACTCCTCGCCGTGGTCGGACCAGAGCACGACGACGGAGCGGTCGAGCAGCCCGCGTTCGCGCAGCCCGGCGATGAGGCGCCCGAGGTGTTCGTCGTTGTAGCGAATCTCCTGGCGGTAGACCTCGACGATCCGGTCGCGCTGCGACGCCGGCGGACTGGGGTCGATCGCATGGCCGAACACGTCGCCGGAACCGTCGTGGGCGAAGTAGGGATCGTGGGGATCCATGTACTGGACCCACAGGAAGAAGGGGCGCGTGTGATCGGCGCCGGGCCCGTCGAGCCAGGCCAGCGCCTCGTCGGTGGCGCGGCGCGCGTCCTGGTAGTAGCGGTCCACGTCGTGGCCCGAGGACGCGTACCGTTCGTGGACGAGGCGGAAGATCTGGTACAGGGCGAGCTTGGCGGTGGTGTCGTCGGCGCCGAGGAAGTAGCGGGGCGTGAGGTAGCGGTAGTCGTCGAAGCCCTGCTGGAAGTTGAAGTCGGGGGCGAGATTGTAGTTCGTGACGATGCCGGCGGTGCGGTACCCCTTGGCGCGGAGCAGCTCGGCCAGCGTCGGCGCCGCGTCGGGCAGCGCGTCGTCCTTGTGCGTCGAGCCGTGGGCCGAGGGGAAGCGGCCGGTGAGCGTGGAGGCGACCGAGGGCCGCGTCCAGGAGGCCTGGGCGAAGGCCTGCGAGAAGACGATCCCTTCGCGGGCCAGGGCATCGATCGCCGGCGTCTGGCCCCGCGCCGCCGCCTCGGGGTTGTACGCGCCGACCTCATCGACGCGCAACGTGTCGATCATCACGAACACGACGTTCGGGGCGTTCGCGGGCGCGGCGGCCGCAGGTGCGGCGCCGGCGCGGTCGCGCGGCGTCTCGACGGCCCGGCCGAGCAGGGCGAGCGCGAGCAGAGCGG
>JAAZOP010000536.1 GCA_012797735.1 Myxococcales bacterium | reverse complement strand
CGGTCGCCGAAAGCGCCCCAGCGGCGGACGCGGCCGAGGTTGCGGCGGAGGCGGCGGCCGTCGAGCCGCCGGCGGTCGCGGACACGGCGTCCGCCCCGGCGGCGGAGCCCGCGCCGGCCTCTCGCGGGACCCTCGAGGAGAAGCTCGCCGAGATGAGCGGCGAGGGGACGGCGCCCGCCGAGGCGAAGTGGTACGTCGTGACGACGTACTCGGGCTTCGAGCACAAGGCGAAGCAGGCGCTGGAGGAGCGGATCCGCAAGTCGCCGTTCCCCGAACTCTTCGGCCAGGTGCTGGTGCCGACGGAGCCGCCGCCGGAGGGGAAGAAGAAGGCCACGGGACGATCGTTCTTCCCCGGCTACATCTTCGTCGAGATGGTGATGAACGAGCAGACCTGGACGCTGGTCAAGGGAACGCCGCGGGTGACGAACTTCGTCGGCAACCAGAAGCCGACGCCGGTGCCCGCCGAGCAGATCCACGAGATCCAGCGGCAGATCAGCGAGGGGGCGATCAAGGCGAAGCCCGAGGTGATGTTCAGCGAGGGCGACCGGGTGCGGGTGTCGCAGGGGCCGTTCATGAACATGAACGGGACCGTCTCTTCGATCAATCCGGTCAAGCAGATGGTGCGGGTGCTGGTTTCGATCTTCGGCCGTGCCACCCCGGTGGAACTCGAGTTCCACCAGGTGGAGAAGTTGCCGTAGGGCGAGGGGTTCCGGACGACGAGGCGGGAGACGAGCGTTCCAGGCGTCGGGAGGACCGCCGCGGGCCGTGAACCGGAGGTGATGGTTCGATGAAGAAGCTGGTAGCCCAGGTGAAGCTGCAGATCCCCGCGGGGAAGGCCAACCCGTCTCCTCCCATCGGACCCGCGCTCGGGCAGCACGGCGTCAACATCATGGAGTTCTGCAAGGCCTTCAACGCGAAGACGGCCAAGCAGGAAGGCCTGATCATCCCGGTCGTGATCTCGATCTTCGCCGACCGCTCGTTCACCTTCATCACCAAGACCCCGCCCGCCTCGATCCTGCTGCTCAAGGCGGCCGGGCTGGAGAAGGGGTCGGGCGAGCCCAACAAGAAGAAGGTCGGCAAGGTCACGGCGAAGCAGGTGGCCGAGATCGCGCAGCTCAAGCTGCCCGACCTCAACACGAAGAACCTCGAGGCGGCGATCCGCATGGTGCGCGGCACCGCGGTCTCGATGGGGATCGAGGTGGTCGGCTAGGTCGTCGTCCGGCGGGCGGCGTCGGCCGCCCGCCCGTTGCACCACGGTCCGCCGCCGTCTCGGGCGCCGGCCGTGGGAGGTTGTCCCGGACTCGCGGCGTGCGTCTGGCGTGACGCGCCGCGGGCGGCGGGAACCGCGAGGTGGAGAGATGAAGAAGCCCAGCAAGAGGCGAGCCGCGTCGTTGGCGCTCTACGAGCGGTCGCGGCGGTATCCGTTGCCGGAGGCGATGAACCTGGCGGTGACGGTGAGCAAGAAGTTCGCGAAGTTCGACGAAACCGTCGACATCGCCGTGCGGCTCGGCGTCAACCCGAAGCACTCCGACCAGATGGTCCGCGGCGCGGTCGTCCTCCCGGCCGGTCTCGGCAAGCAGGTCCGCGTCCTGGTGTTCGCCAAGGGCGACAAGGAGAAGGAGGCCCGGGAAGCCGGCGCGGACATCGTGGGGGCCGAGGACCTGATCGAGAAGATCAACGGCGGGTGGCTCGAGTTCGACACGGCGATCGCGGTGCCGCAGTTGATGGGCCAGGTCGGCAAGCTCGGCAAGGTGCTCGGCAAGCGCGGCCTGATGCCCAACCCCAAGACCGGCACGGTGACCAACGACGTGGCGGCGGCGGTCCGGGCCGCGAAGGCCGGCAAGGTCGAGTACCGGGTGGACAAGGCGGGCATCGTGCATGCGCCGATCGGGAAGATGAGCTTCCCCGTGGAGCGGCTGATGGAGAACGCGATGACGCTGCTCGAGGCGTTGCAGCGCGCGCGGCCCTCGTCGGCCAAGGGCACCTACATGCAGACGATCACGCTCTCGACGACCCATGGGCCCGGCGTGCGGGTCGATCCGTCGAGTATCGTGTTCGCGAAGTAGGACGGAGGAACGCCGATGAACCGCGAACTCAAGGCCCGCGAGATCCAGACGCTGCGCGAGCGTTTCGGCCGCATGGCGGCGGCGATCCTGTCCGACTATCGCGGCCTGACCGTCCAGGAGACGTCGCAGCTGCGCGACGCCTGCCGCGAGGCCGCCGTCGAACTGCGCGTGGTCAAGAACACCTTCCTGCGCGAGGTGACCAAGGACACCCCGTACCAGGACGCGATCCGCCCGTACATCCGCGGGATGACGGTCGTGGCGTGGTCGTTCGAGGATCCCACCGCGGCGGCCCGGGTGATCACCGACTACGCGAAGAAGAACGACAAGGTCAAGGTCAAGTGCGCGCTCCTCGACGGCAAGGTCCTCCCCGCCGGCGACGTCAAGAAGATCGCCGGCATGCCCGGGAAGAACCAGCTGCGCGCCCAACTCCTGGCCACGTTCCAGGCGCCCGCCCAGCAGTTCGTCCGCACGCTGGTCGCCGGCGCGCAGAACTTCGTCTACCTGCTCGACGCCCGCAAGCGCGAGGTCGAGAAGAACTAGCGGCGGGAGAAGCCCGCCCATGAACGAGCGGTCGTCCGGGCCGAAGCCCGGCACCGGGTGCGAGAAGAAGGAGAGGGTGAGATGGCAGAGCTGAACCAGGAAGCGGTGGTCGAGTACCTGAGCAAGCTGACGGTGATGGAGATCGCCCAGCTGACCAAGACGCTCGAGGAGAAGTGGGGCGTGTCCGCGGCCCCGGTCGCGGCGGTCGGCGCGGTGGCGATGCCCGCGGCGGGCGCCGAGGAGGCCAAGAAGGAGGAGCAGACCGAGTTCACGGTCGAGCTCGTCGATGCCGGTGCCAAGAAGATCGAAGTGGTCAAGGCGATCCGCGCCCTGACCCAGGTCAGCCTCAAGGAGGCCAAGGACCTCGCCGACGGCGCTCCCAGCGTGGTCAAGCAGGGCGTGTCGAAGGCCGACGCCGAGGCCGCCAAGAAGGCGCTCGAGGAAGCCGGCGCGAAGGTGAACATCAAGTAGGAGGGGCCACCCGGTGGGTGTGCTGGTCCTGGACCTCTCCGCACGGCGCGCGGCGGGCTGCAAGCGTCGCGGCCCGCCTGGCGCGGCGGTGTCGCCTTCGTGGGGGGCCGCGCCGGCTTCCTGACGAACTGGAGGAGCCATGCCGAACATCGGGGCGAGCAACTTCCGGATCCGGCGGTCGTACCGCAAGATCCGGAAGATCCTGGACATCCCGAACCTGATCGATATCCAGAAGCGGTCCTACGACCGCTTCCTGCAGGCCACCGTGCCCCCGGGCGAACGGGAGAACGTCGGCCTGCAGGCGGTGTTCCAGTCGGTGTTCCCGATCCGCGACTTCAACGGCACCGCCGACCTAGTGTTCAAGGGGTACGCGATCGAACGGCCCAAGTACGAGCCGGACGAGTGTCGCCAGCGCGGGACCACCTACGCCGCTCCGGTCAAGGTCAACGTCGAGCTCGCGCTGTTCGAGCCGCCCGCGGCACCCGGACAGCCCCGCCAGCTCCGCTACACCAAGGAGCAGGAGGTCTACTTCGGCGAGATCCCGCTGATGACCGACAAGGGGACGTTCATCATCAACGGGACCGAGCGCGTCGTGGTGACCCAGCTCCACCGCAGCCCGGGCGTGATCTTCGACGACGACAAGGGCAAGAGCCACGCCTCGAGCAAGATCCTCTACTCGGCCCGCATCATCCCGGGCCGCGGCAGCTGGCTCGACATCGAATTCGACCACAAGGACATCCTGTACGTCCGGATCGACCGCCGGAAGAAGCTTCCGGTCACCGTCCTGCTCAAGGCCCTGGGCTACACCGACGAGCAGCTCCTCGAGATGTTCTACCGCACCGAGCGGGTGCGGATCGAGGGTGACCAGCTGCTGCGCACGATCGATCTCGAGATGCTCCGCGGCCAGCGCGCCGTCCGCGCCATCCGCTTCGGGCCCCGCAAGACCGACGTCGTCCAGAAGGGCGACAAGTTCACCGTCTCGGTCATCGAGCGGATGCGCGAGCTCGGGATCCGCGAGCTGCCGGTCGCGCCGGAGGACCTCCAGGGCAAGGTCTCGGCCCGCGACATCTACGACCCCGCCACGGGCGAGGTGCTCGTGGAGTGCAACGAGGAGTTGACGCAGGAGCATCTCCAGGCGCTGCGCAAGGCCGGCATCACCGCCTTCGACGTGCTGTTCATCGACAACGTCACCGTCGGTTCCTACCTCCGCGACACCCTGAAGCTGGACAAGACGCGCTCCGCCGACGAGGCCAAGCTGAAGATCCACCGCCGGTTCCGCGCCCAAGACCAGGTCTCGCTCGACACCGCCCGACAGGACTTCGACAATCTCTTCTTCAACCCCGAACGCTACGACCTGACTCGCGTCGGCCGCCTCAAGCTCAACAACAAGTTCGGCTTCCACACCCCGCTCGACGTCACCACCCTCACCAAGGAGGACATCGTCGAGACCATCCGCCACCTGATCGAGCTGAAGGAGCGCCGGGGCAAGACCGACGATATCGATCACCTCGGCAACCGACGCGTCCGCGCGGTGGGCGAGCTGCTGGAGAACCAGTACCGGGTCGGTCTCCAGCGCATGGAACGCGCGATCAAGGAACGGATGAGCATGAACCCGGAGATCGAGTCGGCCGAGCCGCACGACCTGATCAATCCGAAGCCGGTCGCCGCGGTCGTCAAGGAGTACTTCGGCTCCAGTCAGCTCTCGCAGTTCATGGACCAGACGAACGCGTTGTCCGAGGTCACGCACAAGCGCCGCCTTTCCGCCCTCGGCCCCGGCGGCCTGACCCGCGAGCGGGCCGGGTTCGAGGTGCGGGACGTGCATGCCACGCACTACGGCCGCATCTGCCCGATCGAGACGCCGGAAGGCCCGAACATCGGCCTGATCGCCTCGCTGTCCACCTTCGCCCGCGTCAACGAGTTCGGCTTCGTCGAGACGCCGTTCCGCAAGGTGGTCGACGGACGGGTGACGGACGAGGTGCGCTTCTACCACGCCGACGAGGAGAAGAACCAGTACATCGCCCAGGCCAACGCGGAACTCGACGGCCGCGGCCGCTTCGTCGGCTCGCTCGTCTCCGCACGCCTGAACGGCGAGTACGTGATGGTGGCGCCGGACAAGATCAGCCTGATGGACGTCTCGCCGATCCAACTCGTCTCCGTGGCTGCCGCGCTGATCCCGTTCCTCGAACACGACGACGCCAACCGCGCCCTGATGGGCTCGAACATGCAGCGCCAGGCCGTCCCGCTGCTCAAGGCCGCCGCGCCGCTCGTCGGCACCGGGCTCGAGTCGAAGGTCGCCGTCGATTCCGGCGTGATGGTCACCGCGCGCCGCGCGGGCATCGTCGAGAGCGTCGACGCCACGCGGATCGTCATCCGCTCCGAACGCGACGGCTCGGAGATCCCCGACATCTACACCCTGGAGAAATTCCGCCGTTCGAACCAGGCCACCTGCATCAACCAGCGTCCGATCGTCAAGGAGGGGGACCGGGTGCGCGCCGGCGAGGTGATCGCCGACGGGTTCAGCACCGACCTCGGCGAACTGGCCCTCGGCCGCAACGTGCTCGTGGCCTACATGCCCTGGTCCGGCTACAACTTCGAGGATTCGATCCTGATCTCGGAACGCCTGGTGCACCAGGACGAGTTCACCTCGATCCACATCGAGGAGTTCGAATGCGTCGCGCGGGACACCAAGCTCGGCAAGGAGGAAATCACCCGCGACATCCCGAATCTCGGCGAAGAGGCGCTCCGGAACCTCGACGAGAGCGGCATCGTCCGCATCGGCGCCGAGGTCCGGCACGGCGACATCCTCGTCGGGAAGATCACGCCGAAGGGCGAAACGCAGCTCTCCCCCGAGGAGAAACTGCTGCGGGCGATCTTCGGCGAGAAGGCCTCCGACGTCCGCGACACCTCGCTGCGCGTGCCCCCGGGCGTGGAGGGGATCGTGATCAACGCCCGCGTCTACTCGCGTCGCGGGATGGAGAAGGACGAGCGGATGCGTTCGATCGAGGACGCCGAGCGGGCGCGCCTGGAGAAGGACCGCAACGACGAGATCGCGATCATCCGCGAGTCGGCGCTGAAGGAGATCCGCCGCCTGCTCCACGGCCAGCACACCGCGGCCCGCCTGATCGATGACAAGGGGAAGACCCTGCTGCCCAAGGACAAGAAGCTCACCGCCGACGACCTGGAAGGGGTGCCGCGGCGGTACTGGGCCGACATCGTCGTGCAGGACGACCACGTCGGCGCGAAGATCGCCGCGATCAAGGAGCGGGTCGCGGACCAGGAGCACTCCATCAACAGCTACTTCGAGGAGCGGATCGACAAGCTGACGCGCGGCGACGACCTGCCGCCCGGCGTCAACAAGACGGTCAAGGTCTACGTCGCGATCAAGCGCAAGGTCGCCGTCGGCGACAAGCTCGCCGGCCGGCACGGCAACAAGGGCGTCATCAGCCGCATCGTGCCGGTGGAGGACATGCCCTACCTGATGGACGGCACGCCGGTCGACATGGTGCTCAACCCGCTGGGCGTCCCCTCCCGCATGAACGTGGGCCAGATCCTCGAGACCCACCTGGGCTGGGCCATCGCACGGCTCGGCCGCCAGATCGCCGACGCGGTGGACGTCGCGGGCGGCAACGCCGCCGCGGTCCGCCCGCTGCTCAAGAAGATCTTCGCCGGCGACGCCGAGACGCGCGAGCGCATCGACGGGATGGACGACGCGACGCTGGTCCGCTTCGCCCGCGGACTGCGTGACGGGATCCACGTGGAATGCCCGGTGTTCGACGGCGCCAGCGAACAGGAGATCCGCGACCTGCTCAAGCTGGCCGGCTGCCCCGAGTCGGGCCAGACCCTCCTGTTCGACGGCCGCACCGGCGAACCGTTCGATTCCGACATCACCGTCGGCTACCACTACGTGATGAAGCTCCACCACCTGGTCGACGAGAAGATCCACGCCCGATCGATCGGACCCTACTCGCTCGTCACCCAGCAGCCGCTGGGCGGCAAGGCCCAGTTCGGCGGCCAGCGGCTGGGCGAGATGGAGGTCTGGGCGATGGAGGCCTACGGTGCGGCCCACGCCCTGCAGGAGTTCCTCACCGTCAAGAGCGACGACACGGCGGGCCGGACGCGGATGTACGAGTCGATCGTCCGCGGCGACCAGCTGCTGGAGGCCGGCGTGCCCGAGTCGTTCAACGTGCTGGTGCGCGAGCTGCAGAGCCTGTGCCTGAACTTCGAGATGCTCGAGGACGAGAGCGCCCAGGCCGCCGCCGCGGCGCCGCCGCCGGCCACCGGCGGCGGTCCGGCGGTCGCGTGACCCGGGGCCGCGGCCCCGGAACCGACAAGGAGGTGGCGCCGTGAGAGACCTGTTCAGCAACTTCTTCGAGCGACCGAAGAATCCCCGCTCCTTCTCGGGGATCCGCATCTCGCTGGCCTCGCCCGAGCGGATCCGCGAGTGGTCGCACGGGGAGGTCAAGAAGCCGGAAACGATCAACTACCGGACCTTCAAGCCCGAACGCGACGGCCTGTTCTGCGCGAAGATCTTCGGGCCGGTCAAGGACTTCGAGTGTAACTGCGGCAAGTACAAGCGGATGAAGCACCGCGGCATCGTCTGCGAGAAATGCGGCGTCGAGGTCATTCCGAGCCGCGTGCGCCGCGAACGCCTCGGCCACATCGTGCTCGCCACCCCCGTCGCCCACATCTGGTTCCTCAAGTGCCTGCCGTCCAAGATCGGCACGATCCTCGACCTCACCACCCGCGAACTCGAACAGATCCTCTACTGCGAGGCCTACGTCGTCCTCGATTCCAAGCACTCCGACCTGCAACCGCTGCGAACCCTGACCGAGGAGCAGTACCACGAGGCGCTGCGCACCTACGGTGAGGACGGCTTCGTGGCCCAGATGGGCGGCGAGGCGGTGCTGGAACTGCTGCGGCGGATCGATGTCCCCCGGCTGTCCGAGGAACTGCGCCTCCAGATCCGCCAGACCTCCTCCGACACGAAGCGGAAGAAGCTGTCCAAGCGGCTCAAGGTCGTCGAGTCGTTCCGGGAGAGCAAGAACAAGCCCGAGTGGATGATGCTCACGACCATCCCGGTGCTCCCGCCCGACCTCCGGCCCCTCGTCCCTCTCGACGGCGGCCGCTTCGCCACCAGCGACCTCAACGACCTGTACCGGCGCGTGATCAACCGCAACAACCGCCTCAAGCGGCTCAAGGAGCTCAACGCACCCGAAATCATCATCCGCAACGAGCGGCGGATGCTGCAGGAGGCGGTCGACGCGCTGTTCGACAACGGCCGCCGCGGCAAGACCATCACCGGCCCCAACAAGCGCCCGCTCAAGAGCCTCTCCGACATGCTCAAGGGCAAGCAGGGACGCTTCCGCCAGAACCTGCTCGGCAAGCGCGTCGACTACTCGGGACGCTCGGTGATCGTCGTCGGCCCGGAGCTGAAGCTGCACGAGTGCGGCTTGCCGAAGCAGATGGCGGTCGAGCTGTTCAAGCCGTTCATCTACAACAAGCTCGAGGAGCGCGGCATCGTCAACACGATCAAGGCCGCCAAGAAGAAGGTCGAGAAGGAGTCGCCGGAGGTCTGGGACATCCTGGAGGAGGTGATCACCGAGCACCCGATCCTGCTCAACCGCGCCCCGACCCTGCACCGCCTGGGGATCCAGGCCTTCGAGCCGGTGTTGGTCGAGGGCAAGGCGATCCAGCTCCATCCGCTGGTCTGCCAAGCCTACAACGCCGACTTCGACGGCGACCAGATGGCCGTGCACGTACCGCTGTCCGTGGAAGCGCAGATGGAAGCGCGCGTGCTGATGATGTCGACCAACAACATCCTCAGCCCGGCCCACGGCAACCCGATCATCAACCCGACGCAGGACATGGTGCTCGGAATCTACTACCTCACCGTGCAGCGGCCGTTCGTCCGCGGCGAGTACCGGGCCGGGTCCGAGGCGCGCGGCGACTTCGTCGGCGTGTTCGGCTCCCCCGAGGAGGTCCGCGCCGCGTACGACGCGGGCGAGGTGGACCTGCACGCCGCGGTCAAGGTCCGGATGGACGGCAAGCTCGTCCTCACCACCGTCGGCCGCATCCTGCTCTGGGAGGTCGTCCCCAAGGACCTCAGCTTCGACCTGGTGAACAAGGTGATGGGCAAGGCCGACCTGTCGCGCCTGATCGACGAGTGCTACCGCAAGTGCGGCAACAAGACCACCGTCATCCTCGCCGATCGCATCCGTACGCTCGGCTTCCGCTACGCCACCCAGTCCGGGATGTCGATCTGCATCGACGACATCCGCATCCCCACCGAGAAGCGGCACCTGATCGAGGCCGCCCAGGGCGAGGTCGACCGGTTCACCCGGGACCACGAGGAGAACCGGATCACGTCCGGCGAGCTGTACAACAAGGTGGTCGATACCTGGTCGCGGATCACCGACCAGGTGATGGAGAAGATGATCGCCGGGATCCAGTACGAGGAGGTCCTCGACCCCAAGTCCGGCGAGAAGCGCACCGTGCGCTCGTTCAACCCCCTGTGGATGATGATGAACTCGGGCGCCCGCGGCAACAAGGACCAGGTCAAACAGCTCGCCGGGATGCGCGGGCTGATGGCCAAGCCGTCGGGGGAGATCATCCAGACCCCGATCACCGCCAACTTCCGTGAGGGGCTGTCGGCCCTCCAGTACTTCATCTCGACCCACGGCGCCCGCAAGGGCCTTGCCGATACCGCCCTCAAGACCGCGAACTCGGGCTACCTGACCCGCAAGCTGGTCGACGTTACCCAGGACGCCGTGATCACCGAGATCGATTGCGGCACGCTGGAGGGGATCGAGGTCCGCAAGCTGATCGACGAGACCGGCAAGGAGCAGATCCCGCTGCGCGAACGCGTGCTCGGGCGGGTCGCGGCCGAGGACATCTACGACCCGCTGACGATGCGGCTGATCGTTCCGGCGGACCACGAGATCGACGAGGAGGCGGCGAAGGCGATCGAGGAGACGCGCGAGTCGGTCAAGTTGCGGTCGGTGCTGACGTGCCAGACCAAGCGCGGCGTCTGCGCGATGTGCTACGGACGCGACCTCGCCCGCGGCCACCTCGTCAGCGTCGGCGAGGCGGTCGGCGTCATCGCCGCGCAGTCGATCGGCGAGCCGGGCACGCAGCTCACGATGCGGACGTTCCATATCGGCGGCGTCGCCTCGCGCTCCGCCGCCGGCCAGCAGCAGGCGCGCGCCAACGAGAAGGGGCAGGTCCGCTTCGAACGGATGACGATCGTCAAACGCTCGGACGGAACCCGCGTGATGATGAACCGCAGCGGCACGATCTACGTGAAGGAGGAGGACGGGCACGAGCACAAGTACACCGTCCAGCAGGGCGCGACGATCTTCGTCGAGGAGGGGCAGGTCGTCGAGCGAGGGACGAAGCTGGCCGAGTGGGACGGGTACGCCCTGCCGATCCTCACGCACACCGACGGCTGGGTGAAGTTCGGCGACCTCGAGGAGACCGTGACCTTCGAGGAGCGCAAGGAGGCCGGGGAGAAGGCGAGCAAGGTGATCATCGAGTCGCGTGACCCGAGCCTGCGGCCCCGCGTCTCGATCAAGGAAAGCTGTCCCGATGAGCGGAAGCGCGGCGGCCGCAGCGACGGCGCCACCGGCTGGGGCTCGACCAAGAAGCTCCCCGACGGCAACGACGCCCGCTACTTCATGCCGATCGGCGCCATCCTCCAGGTCGAGGAGGGCCAGCACGTCGATGCCGGCACCGTGATCGCGAAGATCCCCCGCGAAGCGGCCAAGACCAAGGACATCACCGGCGGCCTGCCGCGCGTCTCGGAGCTGTTCGAGGCGCGCAAGCCCAAGGAACCGGCCGTGATCTCCGAGATCGACGGCATCGTCCGCTTCCGCCCTGACCGCCGCGGCAAGCGCGTGATCGAGATCGAACCCCAGATCGGGGATTCGTCCGAGGTCCAGATCCCGAAGGGCAAGCACATCATCGTCTCCGACGGCCAGTTCGTGAAGGCCGGCGAGCCGCTGATGGAGGGTCCGCAGGACCCGCAGGACATCCTTCGCGTCCGCGGCGAACGCGACCTCGCCCGCTACCTGCTGGACGAAATCCAGACCGTCTACCGCCATCAGGGCGTGCCGATCAACGACAAGCACATCGAGGTCGTGATCCGGCAGATGCTCCGGCGCGTCCAGATCAAGGACCCCGGCGATACGAACTTCCTCGTCGACGAACGGGTCGAGAAGTGGATGTTCGAGGAGCGCAACGCCCAGGTCATCGCCCAGGGCCTGCAGCCGGCCTCCGCCGAACCGCTGCTGCTGGGGATCACCAAGGCCTCGCTCTCCAACGAGAGCTTCCTCGCCGCGTCCTCGTTCCAGGAGACGACCAAGGTGCTGACCGAGGCGGCGATCGCCGGGAAGACCGACGACCTGCGGGGCCTGAAGGAGAACGTGATCATGGGCCGCCTGATCCCCGCCGGCACGGGCTTCGCCGCCTACCGCCGGGTCGAGATGACCGCGGACGAGCCGAGCGGCGACGTGGTGCCGGAGGCCGGGCCGTCGGGTGACGAGGCGACGGCCGACGCCGCGGTCTGAGCCCGGTCGGGCGGGGGGATTGACAGATCGCCGGAATCGGCCTAGAAAAGCGCGTTTCGCCGGGCCCCGGACCGCTCCGGGCCGGCAAGGAGTCGGGTTCCGATGAAGACCTTCCAGGCCAAGCCGGGCGAGATCGAACGGCGCTGGTACGTCGTCGATGCCTCCGGCCAGACGCTCGGACGACTGGCCTCCCGCATCGCCTCCGTGCTGCGCGGCAAGCACAAGGCCGGCTTCACCCAGCACGTCGACACGGGCGACTTCGTCATCGTCACCAACGCCCATCGCGTCGCCGTGACCGGACGCAAGGAACAGCAGAAACTCTACCGGCGCCACTCCGGTCACCCGGGCGGTCTCCGCACGAGGAACCTCGGCACCGTCCGCCGCACCCACCCTGATCGCCTGCTCCGCGAGGCGGTGCGCGGCATGCTGCCCAAGACCACCCTCGGCCGGAAGATGCTGCTCAAGCTCAAGCTCTACGCCGGCCCCGACCATCCGCACCAGGCGCAACAGCCCGTGCCGTTGCCCGCGCACCTGTGAGAGGAGCAAGAAGCCCCATGGCGACCGAGACCCAGCGTTGGACGGCCACCGGCAAGCGCAAGTGCGCCATCGCCCGCGTCATCCTGACGCCCGGCACCGGGACCATCACCATCAACGACCGGACGCTCGACGACTACTTCCCCCGCGAGCTGCTGCGCAACGTGCTCCGCCGGCCGCTGGTCCTGGCCGAGGCGGAGACGGCCTACGACGTAGCCGTCAACGTCCGCGGCGGCGGGCTCACGGGACAGGCCGAGGCCGTGCGTCACGGCATCGCCAAGGCCCTGGTTCTGGCCGACCAGAAGCGACGGACCACGATCAAGAAGGCCGGACTGCTCACCCGCGACGCCCGGAAGAAGGAACGCAAGAAGTACGGCCAGCCGGGCGCCCGCAAGCGCTTCCAGTACTCGAAGCGCTAGCCCCCCGCCCCCTTCCTCCCGCTCAACGCAGCCGGATCGCGCGTACCCGCAGCTCGGCGCCCGCCTCGGCCGTCACGCGCACCGACAGCGCGGGCGAGGTGCCGTCGGGTTCGAGCAGGACCAGTTCGCTGCCGGTGGCCGGGATCCGCCCGTCGGCGGAGGCCGGCGTCACGACCACCGGGCCCGCGAGCGAGAACATCCCGCGGAAATCGGCGTACGGGTCGAACCCGCGCGGCGCCCCGGTCAGCGGGTCGTCGTACTGCGCCAGGTACGTGAACCGCGGCTCCACCGGCAGCGGCTCTCCGTCCGCGCCGGTCCGCCCGGTCAGGAACAGCGCCGTCCACCAGTCGAAGATCAGTTCCTCGACCTCCTCCCCGCACGTCAACTCGATCGCCTGCGTCCCCTCCCGCCCGAGGTCGATGATCGCGCGGGACCACGTCACGCCCCCGAGGTCGGTGATCGAACCGTCCGCCTCGGCCCGTTCGCCTCCCATCCGGTCGAACAGGTAGCGGGTCCACAGGTAGGCTGCCCCCCGCAGCAGCCCGTCGCGGCTGGTCGAGTAGCTTCCGCCGGCGCGGAGGAATTCGTACGCCCCGATCTGGTCCGTGTTCTCCAGTCCTTCCCGGGCGACGAAGAACAGCGCGGTGCCGTAGCCGCTGAGGTCCTCCCCGAGTTCCGCCCAGCCCTCGAGGATGTAGGCGTTCTCGTTGCCGATCGCGCCGGCCAGCATCACCTTCCGGTGGAAGTAGATCAGGTGCTGTGACTCGTGCGCCAGGAGGTCCAGGATCGAGTTCGCGCTGGCCATGTACCCCGGCAGCAGCGACGGCGGCGTGGCGTACAGCACCTCCTGCTCGTTCGAGGCGTCGCAACCCAGCGGCAGGGACGACGAGTCGAACATGTCGCACGGGGAGAAGTAGGCCATCGCCCCGACGTCCGCGACGATCGGGCTCCACAGCAGGTTGATCACCCCGTCTCCGCAGATGTCCGGCTCCTCGCCGAAGAAGATCCGGTGCCGCGGGAGCACGATCTCGTCGAAACCGGTCATCACGTCCGCCAGCGTGGCCGCCGCAGGGTCCTCACCGCCCGCCGTGGTGCGGTCCATCCAGGCCGCGATGTCGTTCCCCACCGCGATGCACTCGGCCTCGATCGTCTGCGGATGCCCGGCCGCGTCGGAGATCTGGAACGACCGCCGCTCGCCCACGCTCGGCGGCGGCAGCGGATCGCGGGCCAGTCGGACCGTTCCCGCGCGAACGGCTCGCGCCGCCTCGTCCGGCGTCACCGGCCACGCGAAACGGGGCCGCGCCGGCCGCGCCGCGTGGTCGCTCTTCGGCGCCCCCGCAGCGCTCGCCGCCGCCCCCGTCACCGTCAGCTCGTAGTCGAACTGCCCGCTGCCCCAGTACTGCGAGTACAGGACCAGGCCGTACAGCCGGGTGGGCCCCGCGGGCGTGGCCAGATCGGCGCCGAAGGCGCCGTCCGGGCCGGCCGCCAGCTCGATCACCTCGCCCGGCGCAGGGTCCAGCGGCGGCGTCGCGTCCGCCCCGTCCGCGGCGTCCCCGTCCTCCTCCGCGCCGTCGGCCGCGTCCGCCTCGGGCTCTCCGTCCGGTTCCCCGTCGCCCGCGTCCGCCGCGTCGTCGGCGCCGTCTGCGGCGTCGGTTCCCGAGCCGTCGTCGCCGCACCCCGCCGCCAGCAGCACCGCGCACGCACACCACGCCGCTCGTCGCATCGTCGCTCCTCCGTCCTCCGCCCGGCCCCCCGGACGGACGGAGACGAGCAAGCATACGGATCGAACCGGTCTTGCGCCAGGGTTTGATACCTCTCCCGAAGCCGTCGGTCCGATTCGATCGACCTCGTCCCTGCCGAACGCCCCTGGTGGAAGCGTCGCCGCCCGTCAAGGCTCGACCAGCACGACCTCATCGCCTAACGCGCGGCGGATCTCGGCCAGGCGCTCCTCGTACAGCTTGGCGTAGCGCGCCGCGCGGGCCGGGTCGGCCATCGAGACGGCGAGCGGCGCGACGTAGATGTCGTTGTGGAAGTCGGGGTCGTCGAAGCGGTCGAGCCAGTTGTTTTCCGTCCACAGGGGGACCGCCTCGAGCGCCGCGAGTTGCAGGCGTCCCTCGGGGTCGTCCTCCCAGGTCGCCCGCAGGATCACCCCGTCCCGCGTGTACGGGATGCCCTGGGCACGGTCCGGGTCGGGGTTCTCCCAGCCGACGCGGTACTTCAACCCCTGGTTGGACAGGAAGTTGCCCAGCGAGTAGGCCACCACGCAGGTGCCCTCGTCCGGACCCTCGAGCCGCCGCACTTCCTGGAGGGTGTGCGAGTGGCTGCCGAGGATCAGATCGACTCCCTCGGCGCACAGCGTGGCCGCGAGCTGGCGTTGCGAGCGGTTGGGCACGAGGTCGAACTCGCCGCCCCAGTGGAACAGCACCACGAGCAGGTCGCACTGGCGCCGGACGGAGCGGACCGTCTCGAGGTCCGCGTCTCCGCGCCAGATCGCCACCTGCGGCACCGTGGCGCTCGCGCGATCCACGAGCGTCGTCCGGTTCACGGTCTCGGTGAACGCCAGCACGCCGATCCGCACGCCGTGACGCTCCACGAACACCGGTGCCCGCGCCTGGTCGCCGTCGGTCCCGCCGCCGACCACCAGCAGCCCGGCGTCCTCCGCGGCCCGCCGGGTCTCCACGACCCCGGCGAGGTCCTGGTCGTAGGCGTGGTTGTTGGCCAGCGAGGCGACGTGGAAGCCGGTGCGCGCCAGCGACACGGCGGCGACCGCCGGACCATTGAGCATCGGCGGAACGCCGGACTGCGGATGCCGCTCCGTGGCCAGCGGAGTCTCGAGGTTGAACAGGTTGAGGTCGCCGCGGGCCAGCGCCGGCTTCACGCGGTAGATCAGGTACGAGTAGCCCTCGGTGGCGCGGATGTCCGGGTCGTCGTCCCGGTCGGCGTGGAACCGCGCCGAGTTGTGCACGCGGGTGTGCAGGATGTAGTCCCCCGTCCCCTGGATCACGACCCTCCGCCGGCCGCCCTCCGAAACCGCCGCCCCGTCCTCCTCGACGGCGACGCCCGGCGGGTCGGCATCGAGCGGTTCGGGCGGGTCGGCGACGGCCTCCCGCGGCCCCTCGCCTTCCCCGGCTCCGGCCGTCGCGCCCGCGTCGCGATCCGGCTGCGGCGCCGCCTCCGCCCGCGGCGCCCGAGCCTCCTCCCGCCCGTGGCGACCGGTGCACCCCAGGCCCGACAACAGGATCAGCCACGGCAGAACGCGACGCATCGCGGCCCACATGTAGCGACCCGCGTCCGGGGTGTCAAACAACCCCGGCGACCGTCCCGTTCCCCGCGCAACGTCGGTCGGCGTCGCGGCATGCGACGGAACTCTCGACCTTGGAGTCCCGAACCTCGCCCCACGGCGGTGGCGGTCAAGGACCGCCCGGCCCGGTGGTCCGATCGCCGGCGTCGGCGCACCCCGCGACGGAGCCGTCCGGCGAGGCGGCGAACAGCCGAGCCGCCAGCTCGGCCCGGCTCGAGACGCCCAGCTTGCGGTAGATCTGCTTGAGGTGGCTGCGGACCGTGCACTCGGCGACGCCGAGACGCGAGGAGAGGTTGAGCACCGAGTAGCCCCGCGCGGCGAGTTCCGCCACGTCCGCCTCGCGCGCCGTCAGGCCGTGGCGCCGCAGTTCCGCCGCGCGATCCTGCGACCATCGAGTCTCCTGGGCATGCTCGTCGATCACCAGCGCCAGGCGGTCGCCCGTGGTCAGCTCCAGGCAGCGCACGGTGGCGGGCTGGGACCCGGCGTAGACCGCGCGCGGTCCGGGCGGGTCGGCCGTCGCGGCGAGCGCCGCGAGCGCGGCGCGACGCCAGGCGGAGAAACGGGGCGTGCCGTCCCAGACGATGCGCGCAAGTCCCAGCCGCACCGCCTCGACCTCGAGCCACGCGGTCGCCGCGCGGGAAGCCCACAGCAGCGCGCCGTGGACGTCGAACAGGGCGCACGACAACGGCAGGCCCTGCTCGAGCGCCGCGAGGAGTCCGGTCGGGCCGTTGAGCGGCCCCGAAGCGCGGTGCAACCGCAACAGCGCCCGCTCCACCTCCGCCCGCACCGCTTCCACCCGCGCGACCTCGCGCTCGGTGAACGGCCGGGCGCGGGCCGAGCGGGCCACGCAGAGGAAGCCGATGAACCGGCCGTTGTCGACGCAGAAACCGAGAAGTTGGCGTCCGATCCGACAGGGGCGGGCAAAGTCGGTGTAGAAGCGCGTGCGCTCCAGCGCTCCCGGAGGGGAGAGCCGCGCCAGATCGTGCGTGCGCACCGGACCGGACAGGTCGAGCAGCGGAAGCAGTTCCTGGGGCAGCCCCGGGGCGACCCGGAGAAACCGCGACAGCAGGACGTCCGTCGAGGTGCTCCGGGACCACTGGAGAACCGCACTGGTGTCCTGCAGCCCGGGGCGCAGCGGGAAGAAGGTGAACGCGGTGAGCGGTACGCTCCGGCGCAACTCCTCGAGCGCCAACCGGCCGAGCGCGGGGATGCTCGGCGCCGACCGCAACCTTCGCCGGAAGCCGTTCATGGTCGCGACCCTATCACGGGAACGAACCCTCCTCCAGCGGCCTCCCCCAAATAGGGGATGGCGGTCGACCCCGCAAGCGGGGGATAAGACCATTCCAGGGCAGCGACCTGGTCGGGGAGGCCGGATGGCAGGAGAGCGAACGTCCACCGTCGATCCGATCCTGCTGGCAGCGTCCGAACTGTTCGAGCGACAGGGCTTCGAGGGCACGTCGGTTGCCGAGATCGCCGCGCGGGCCGGATTCGCGCGGTCGACGGTCTTCGCCCGCTACCGCAGCAAGGAAGCGCTGCTGGTGTCCATCGTGCGTGCCTTCCACGAGGCGTTGGGGCGACTCCCGGACGGGCCGCCGGCGATTCCCCGCCCGGCCGAGGTTCCGCCGGGCGCGCCCGACGCGGAGGAAGTCGTCCGGCATTTCCGCGAGGCGTGCCAGCGACTGGGCGCGCTGGCCCGCGTCGCCGTCGCCGCGCGGGAACTGCCCTGGATCCGGCGCGCCGTGGGGGACGGCCACGATGCGTCGCGCGGCCTGCTGCGCCGCTGGTTCGGCGATCCCGGCCTCGATGACGCGGATCTGGACCTGCTGTGGGACGTCCTGCGCCGCGCCTGCATCGACTCGGACCGGCAGGAACCCGCCGACGCTGCCGCCGTGGTGCGCTTGGTCCTCCGGTTCCGATCGTCGGGAGCGGCGGCCCCGTGCCGTCGCGCGGGTCGCGTCCCGGTCAGGGCGCGTGGGTGAAGGTGCTCCAGGCCGGGCCGAAGGCCGTGCCCGTCTGGACCCACCCGCCGCCCGACCCGTCGACGAGCGGGACGATCTCGCAGTCGAGTTCGCCGCAGCGTCCCGTGTAGAACATCACGTCGGCGACCAGCCAGTTCTGCGCGCTGCAGCCGCTGCCGACGCTGGCCAGCGGCTGCGGCCCGAACGTCGCGCGGAGCGCACCGCCGCAGTAGATGTTGATCGAAGCGTTCGTCGTGCCGACGTAGCCGTGCGCCGACCAGTAGTTGACCATCACGCGCATCGGCTCGTACAGCGGCGGGTTGTCGACGTTGATGTTCTCCGGCGCGCAGAAGCTCGAACTCGTCGGATCGGTGACGCTCGGCGTGCAGGTGATGACGTCGACATCCAACCGCGGGTTGAAGCACGACCCGCGCGAGACCCAGCGCGCCCCCTCCCCGTGCGGCGCGTTCTCGCAGGCGCTCAGGTCGGCGGTCGGCGCGAGACCCCAGTCGAGGGTGCTGTAGGACGACGCCTTGCAGTTGGAAAAATAGCAGTCGTCCGCCGTGCAGAAGTCGGTCGTCGCCCCCCACTTGTGGAGGTGCAGATCGACGTCGGTGTCGCCGAACCCCGACCCGCGGGTGTCCCAGTTCAGCTCGACGCGCAGCCCGCCGCCCTGCGCCAGGATGTAGAACCCGCAGGTGTAGGTGTTCGTCCCGACCACGATCGTCGCCACCGCCCGGTACGTCCCCGACGAGATCAGGAATACCCGCGTGTCCCGCGCCGACGGGTCCTCCGGCGCAGGGAACGGATCCACCGTCACCGGGCAGATGACCCGCCAGTTCCACGAGTCGTAGCTCCCCGGGAAGATCGACCCCCCGTCGAGCGT
>JAAZOP010000535.1 GCA_012797735.1 Myxococcales bacterium | reverse complement strand
TTCACCCGCCCTCCCGGCTCGATGTTCGCCACGCTCTGCGTGAAGATGTTCGGCCGCTCCTCGGAGAGCAGACTCGCCGTCAACCCCTGCGCGCGCGCCTCGGCGTAGATCCGCTCCGCCTCGGCCCGTTCCCGCACCACGCCGACGATCTTCCGTTCTCCGATCTCCATCACGAAGTCGTGCACGGCCCCGAGCGCCGGGAGCGGAAACACGTACACGGCCTCGATCGGCTCCGCGTACGGGTTCGCGTAGCGCTGCGCCACCTCGGTGCGCGCGACGAAACCGCTGATTTCCGCCGACACCTCGGTGTGTTCCAGCGGGAACTCGCCGATCCACTCCCCCGCCGGGTTCTTCGCCCGCAGCGTGCCCTGCGTCGGCGGCGGCGGAGACGGAGGAGGAGGAGGAGGAGGCTCGACCGGAGGCGCGACCGACACGGCGTCGGCATCCCGCGCCACCACGACCAGTTCCTCGCCCTCGGGCTGGAACAGGAACGGGTAGACCACCTCGATCGTCGAACCGCTCGCCGGAAACGCCATGCCCCCCACCACGCTCAGCACGCAGCGGCCGAGCGCCTCGTCGCCGGTCGAGTTTCCCGTGACGCGGGCGCTCGCGACCCGCCCGTCCGGGCCGACGGTGAACCGCACGGCGACCCGGCCCGAGGTCTCCGGGGCGCCGCGCAACGCCGCCTCGTAGCAGACGCGCAGTTTCGCCCGGCTCCGCTGGACGACGCGCCGCACGACCTCCCGCGACACGCCGCCGTACACCGTCGTCTCGCCCAGCCGCAGATCGGGCGCCCGCCCGGTTCGACCGCCCCCGGCGGCACCGTAGCCGTCGTACGCCGGGTCACTGCCGGCGCCGAGACCCGCGCCGGCGCCCTCCCCGCCGCCGCTTCCCGCGCCGAGCGACCCGAGGCCGCCGGTCGCGTAGGCGTCCCCGATCGCGCTCCCCAGCAGGTAGCCCTGGGCGTCGACCGGGTCGGCCCCCAACGCGACGGCGCCCCCGCCCGGGAACGGCGCACCGTACGCGGCCGAACCCGCGCCGTCCGGCGATTCCGCGGCGAGCCGCGAGGCGTCGAGGCCGTCCGAGTCTCCCGGCGACCACGCGACGAACTCGCCCCGCGGAGGTCGACCGTCCTGGCCGGTGGGCTCGAGGCGATAGCGCCGGGCGCCGGCGCCGTCCGCAGGCGCCGTTTCCGCCGCGACGGTGCTTCCCGCCGGCCGGGGGCGTGCGGAACCCGGGCCCGGGGCCGGCCCGCAACCAGCCGTCTGCCAACCCAGCAACGCCAGGCACACCGCTCCCGCAACCCCGCGCATGGCCGTCCCTCCGTCTCGTTCGGGGCGCCCGCCCTGGCCGACCGCCGGCCCGGCCGCGTTTCCGGCGCCGGGCCTGAAAGACACTCGGGGCGGCGCGAAGTTCCGCTCAGCGCGCGGGGGATTCGGCCTCGCGGGTCGCGCCGGCGGCCGGGGCGGGAGCGGGTCCGGCGGCCGGCGTCTCGGGTGAGCCCGCGGCCGCGCCGGGCGTCGGTTCGGACGGCGCGGGTGGCGGGGGCGGGATCCAGGTCATCGGCACGGCGGCGGGAGTGATCTCGACCACCGCCCACGATTCCCCGGGGCGCGCGGCCTGGATCGGGACCTCGGCTTCGAGCACGCCGTCGCCGTCGCGGTCGACGAACGCGGAGCGTTCGACCTGCGCGAACAGGTGGAGGGCGGAGGCGTCGAGC
>JAAZOP010000534.1 GCA_012797735.1 Myxococcales bacterium | reverse complement strand
CGCCGCGCCGCAGGCCGCGGCTCCGCGGCCCCCGCCCGCTAGCCCCCCGCAACCCTTCCGGCCATCCCTCGAAATCCCTCGAACCGAGGCGGCCGGCGTTCCGCCGGCCGGGCCGGACGATCGGGCTCCGGCGGCGTCAGGCGCAGGCGTCGCCCGGCACGCAACAGCCGGCCGGGCCGATGCAGGCCCACCCCTCGCGCATCCACCCCGTCGGACACTCGCTGCCGCTCGACGCCGGGAAACACACGCCCCCGTGCTCGAGACACTCGGGCAGCGGGTCGGGCGGCGTGAACGGCAGGCAGCAGTAGCTCTCCGGCGGGCAGCGGACCGTCGATTGCGCCGGCGCCTCCCCGGCGGGACACGCGGCGCAGCCGGCGACGAGCCCGCGGCAGGTTCCGCCGGCGAGAGCGCAGGGCCCGAGCGGCCCGCCGTCCTCCGGGGAGACGTCCGGCGTGGTGTCGCCCGGAACCTCCGACTCCGGCAGCGTCTCCGCCGGCGTCTCCGCCGGCGCGTCCGGCGGCGCGTCCGGCGGCGCGTCCGGCGCGCCGTCGTCGTCCGACGAGCCGCAGGCCCAGACCGCGCATCCGATCGTCACGAGCCACCACCAGCGCATGTCTTCGCCCTCCGCGCCCCGGAGGATAGCACGGGCGGCGGGCGACGGCCGCCGGAGTTCCGCGCAGGAACCGCGTGGGCCTCGGCCGCCCGCGCCCGCCGGGTCGCTGCGCGCGGAAGCGTGCGGCCCGGCCGGCCGGCCCGGAGGGTCGTCGACCTACCGCGTGTAGTAGCGGAACTGGTACGTCAGCCGCTTCTCGGCGTTCGGCCGGAGCGTCAGCTTCCATTCGCACCAGGTGGGCGAGTTCACGCGGGTCGTGCCCCAGTCGTAGTACAGGTAGCCGTAGTCCGAGAAGCGCGAGCCCCAGGCCAGGTAGGGCGACCACCCGCCGGCGCCGCCGCCGGGCTCGGCGTGCACGGTCCCCCCGTCGCTCGGATTGGAGATCGTTCCGATCATCCGGCGCACGACGACCAGTTCGACGGCGCGATCGAGGTGCGAGCGGACGGAGAGTTCGCCGTGGGCCGTCACGAGGTCCCACCACACGTCGTCGATCTGCTTCGCGGCGCGGTCGCGGCGGTCCTCGGTGTCGTCCCACTGCACGAGGAGGTCGGTGGCCATGGTCAGCCGAACGTCGACCGCCGCGCCCGCCGGCGTGTACGTGATGCGGTCCTGCGCGACGACCTTGCCGTCGGCGAAGTAGACGGCCGGCCCGGTGGTCCAGGCCTGGTCGGAGCGGTTCTGGATCCGCAGGTGGTGCCAGACGCGCTGCTGCGCGACGCGCTCGATCGCCGACGGGTCGCCGGCCGATGCCTGCTGCAGCATCGCCAGCGCGTCGGCCTCCATCCCGGCCACGTCCCACTTGTAGATGTCCTCCACCGGGACCTCGACGGAGAACACCCGCACCAGCGACCGTTCCCCCTTGGCCAGCGTCACGTGCTCGACCCGGTACAGGTTCAACTCGTCGGCCTCGGCAGCATCGACGCCCCCCAGGTCGGCCTCGACCTCCCCGGCTCCGCCGTAGTTTCCCTGGTCGTACGGCATCACCATCTGCGTCTGCACCACGTTCGAGTTCCACTCGCGGCTGGACCAGGCCCCCGGCCGCGGGGCGTAGCGCGAGGCCACCACGTCCTGCAGCGCCCCTTCCAGCACCAGCGGCGACAGCGTGCCGCTCATCAGGTAGTGCGGCACGCCGACCACGAGATCCACCTCGGCGTCGACCAGATCGACCGCGTCGTTGACCAGCGCGCCCTGCAGGGTGATCCGCACCTTGTCGTCGCGCAGGCGCTCGACCCGGTACTCCGGGACCCACTTGAGTCCCTGCTCCAGCGCGGTGTACTCGATCGTGCCCGCGCCGCGGCCGCCGACATCGATCACGAGCTGCGTGCGGTCGACCTCCGCGGAACACTCGGCCGGCGGGTCGTCGAGGAACACGACGGCGTCGAACGGGCCGGCGGCGAAGGCGAGCAGCCCGCCCGGCGCGCAGGCCGGGTCCCCCGACGCGGGACACTCGGTGCGCAGCAGGAACAGGTCGTCGCCGACGACCCGCTCGATCGCCCCGACGTGGGTCTGCGTCCCCTGCTCCGTCGTGCGCGACAACCGCACCCGCTTGCCGACGCTGCTGCGCAGCAGGTCCGGCAGCAGCGCGCAGTCGCGCTCCTCCGTCCCCCTCCCCTCGGTCGCCCGGAAGCCGCGCACCGAGACGTCGCCGTCCACCGGGTACGCCCACAGCGTCCCGAGCACCGCGCGCGGCGCGCCGTCGACCCGCACCGTCTCCCCGCCCCGCACCTCGACCCGGCGGAACACGAACCCGTAGCCGTTCTTGAAGATCGCCACCCGCGTCACCGGCGCCGGCGTGGCCTCCGACGGCGGTTCGGGCGGCGTGGCGTGGGACGCCGCGCCGCCGGCCGAGGAGCGCGCGGCCGTGGTATCCCGGGCGCCGTCCGTCGCGCCCGCCGCGGCGCAGGAAAGGAGCCCCAACAGAGCCAATCCGCGGATCCCGTGCATCCTCATCCTCCCTCTTCGTCGGGCGGCGCACCGTGCGCCGCGCTCGTCTGTCCACGTTCGAGCGTACCCGACGCTGCACGCCGTGGAGCGCTTTCGGCGGCCGTTTTGCGGGCTTTTTGCAAGGCACACGTTTGCAGAGCGTTTACATCCGCCGCGCGAAGGAGGCGTCTTCCCGGGCGTCGCGCCCCCGCTCCGGCGGCGTCGCGCCGCGCTGTCTCGCGGCCGTGGCGCGACGCGGGCGGACGGGAGCGCCGGCCCGGACCGCGGGCTTCGG
>JAAZOP010000533.1 GCA_012797735.1 Myxococcales bacterium | reverse complement strand
GGGACGGACGAGGTCCGCGTCCGCGCCGGCGCCTGCGACCGTCCCCGCGCCTCGATCCGTGCCCCCCTCGACGCCCTGCTCGACGTCGCCCTCGGCCGCCGCCTCGTCCGCCACTTTCTCGCCGGCCGCCTCCACGCCCGCGGCGGCCCCGTCACGCTCGCCCGACTGCTCGGCGTCCTCGGACCCGCGGACTAGGGAGGGAATGGCCGGTCGCGACGGATCCCCGTCCCGCGAACGACGCCGCGCCGGCGCCGGGGATCGACGAGCCGGCCGGAGGAGAGCATGCGGAACATCTTCGAACCATGCCTGGCGGGAGAACGAATCCTCGACGACCCGGAGACCCTCGCCGCCTACGCCGACGACCTGACCGAAGAGGACCCGGTCGCCCCGGCCGCCGTCCTCCTGCCCGAGAACGCCGCCGAGGTGCAGGCGATCGTGCGCGCCGCGGCCCGCGACCGCGTGCCGCTCGTCGTGCGCGTCACCGGCTCCAACGTGGCCGGTCTCGCCGTCCCGACCCCGCAGGCCGCCGTCGTCGACCTGTCCCGCATGGACCGCGTCGTCGAACTGGACCGCGACGAGATGGTCGTCGTGCTCGAGCCCGGCGTCACCTGGGCCGGCCTCAAGGCCGTCCTCCGGGGCACCGGCCTGCGCGTGGGCTACCCCCTCTCCCCGCCCCACTCCTCGGTGCTCGCCAACTGCCTGCTCGACGGCCTCGGCAACCTCTCTCTACGCCACGGCTCGCTCGGCGACTGGCTCACCGGGGTCGAGGTCGTCCTGCCCGACGGTTCTCTCGCGCGCACCGGCACCGCCGCCGTCTCGGACAAGTGGTGCGCGCGCGGACCGCTTCCGGACCTGACCGGCCTGTTCGTCGCCTGGCAGGGTGCGACCGGGATCGTCGTCCGCGGCGGCGTCCACCTGTGGCCGGAGCCCGTCTGCCGGCGCCGCCTGTTCGTCCTGGCCGGGACGCGCGGCGCCGCGTTCGAGACGATGCGCCGCCTGGCCCGCTCGGCGATCGCCGACGACGTCGGCGGCCTGTCGTGGCCCACCGGCAGGATGCTGTTCGGCGTGGCCCGCCCGGGTCCCCGCGACCCGGCCGAGCCGGAGTTCTTCGTCTACCTGGACGTCGCCGCCGACACGGAACGCGAACTGGCCTTCCGCCTCGAGCGCCTCGAACGCCTCCTCGCCGAACTGCGGGCCGCGGGACACCGGTTGGAACGCCCGTTCACGATCGAGGACCTCGTCCGGCTGGAGCCGCGGTTCGCGCGATTCTCCGAGTTCCCCACGTCGCTCGACTTCCTGTTCCACCGTCCCGGCGAGACCGCGCCCGACGGCGGACCCGTCCACGGCGGCCTGAGTTGGGTCGGCACCTACGGCCCCCTCTCCCGCCTCGAGGTCGCGGCGGACCGCGTCGTGCCCGTCCTGGAACGGGCCGGCTTCGCCCCGTCGATCGTGTCGCGACCGATGAAGGGTGGACACTTCGCCGTCCTGCGCATGCTCGTCACCTTCGACCGCACCGACCCCGCCGAACGCCGCCGCGTCCGCGACACCCACCGCGCCGTCCTCGAAGCCGTCCTGCCTCTCGGCTTCGTGCCGTACAAGTGCCCTCCGTGGGCCTGGGAACTGCTCCGCGGACGCCTCGACCCGGGCTACGAAGGGCTGCTCGCCGCCGTCCGCGGAGCGCTCGACCCGTCCGGCATCCTCAGCCCCCGGGCCTGGCGCCGTTGACCCTTCGGAAAAAGCCGCCCTGGTCTACTGCCTTCCGAATTCGTCGCGGCAGACGCCGAAAGTCTCGACCCCTGACGCTCGACTTTCAATGCGCGGCCCAGGGTTCGCGTGGGGTGGGGTCCCTGGCCGCGCCATGAGGCTGGAGGACCGTTCGTCGCGGGGGATTTGCCGCCCGCGAGCGGCGAGGGTATCCTGCCGGGGTCGGGAGGTGCGACGATGCGTCTGTCTTTTCTCATGGCGTGCGTGGTGATCCTCGGGGGATTTGCCGGCTGTGGCGACGACGACAGCGTGTCGGACGCGCGTCCGGACGTGCGGGACGGCGAGACGGGCGAGTGCTCCCCGGGGCAGTTCCTGTGCACCGGCAACGTGCTCCAGCCGTGCGAAGGGGGGACGTGGGGCGCCGGGGTTTCGTGCGAGGAGCAGGGCGACGTCTGCGATGAAGGGCTCGGGTGCGTCCTCTGCCACCCGGGCGCGTTCCGCTGCGAGGGCAACGACGTGATGCAGTGCGCGACCGACGGCGAGAGCTGGACGGTCGTCGACACCTGCGACCCGGAGGAAGGGGAGACCTGCGACACCTCGGTCGGCGTTTGCATTTCCCCGTGCGCGATCGCCGCGCGCGACCGGTCGAACATCGGCTGCGAGTACTGGGCGGTCGACCTGGACAACGCCGAGAACTCCACCGACTGGGCGGCGGCGGCGCAGTTCGCCGTGGTCGTCGTCAATCTCTCCGACCTGTACGCTTCCGAGGTGCGGATCGAGATCGACGAGGCGGAGCCGGGCGAGCCCCACGCCCTGCGCGAGATCGACCGCGCCGGCGTCCCGCCCCTCGACCTGCACATCTTCCACCTGCCCCGTTGGGACGTGGACGGCGACAACGCCGAGGGCGTCGACGACGACCCCCAGACCGGGCTCTCGCGCCGCGTGTACCGCGTGAAGAGCACCACGCCGGTCGTCGCGTACGCCTTCAACCCGATCGAACAGGCCTTCTCCAACGGCGCCATGGTCCTGCTGCCCACCACCGCGCTGGACAACGAGTACTACGCGGTCGTCTGGCCGCCGGCCAATCCGATGTCGATCCCCGGACTGCTCGAGCACCCCAACCGCGACTACGTCACGATCGTCGGCGTGGAGGACGGCACGACGGTGCACGTCACCCCGACCTACGACATCTTCGCCGGCGTGGGGCAGCCCGAGGCGCACATCCTTCCCGTCGATGCCATCCCCGCCGGTACCGAAGCGACCTTCACCCTCGACCAGTTCGACGTCCTCAACCTCGAGACGCGCGCGATGGCGGGCATCCGCGACACGCTCCCCGACCTCACCGGCACGCTGGTCACCGCCACCGGCCCGACCGGCGCCCCCGCGCCCGTCGCCGTCTTCACCGGCGTCGATCTCGCCGTGGTCGGCGGCATGATGCTCCCGGACGGCTCGACCGACGCCTGCTGCGCCGAGTTCATGGGGGCCCAGATCACCCCCGTCAGCACGATGGGCAACAACTTCGTCGTCTCCCGCTCGCCGATCCGCGCCCGGCCCGGCTCGGGATGGACCGAGTACGACCACTACCGCGTGCTGGCCGTCCGTCCCGACACCCACGTCACCACCTCGCTGCCCGGCGATCTGGCCGACTTCACGCTCGGACAGGGCGAATGGCGCGAGTTCGAGACGCGCGACGGCTTCGTGCTCCACGCCGACCCGCCCGTCCACGTCGTCCAGTTCATCTCCTCCATGGAGCAGTGCTACGACTGGCGGCCCGAGGCCGGCGGCGACGCGGACATGATGTACGTCCCCCCGGTCGAACAGCGGCGGACGAACTACATCTTCACCACCGGCGTCGGCTTCTCCGAGAACTGGGCCGTCGTTTCCATGCCCGAGGGCGCCGCCGCCACGATCGACGGCCGCGACGTCGCCACCACCTGCTCCCCGACCTACACCGACGGCGAGATCGAAGGGGTCACCTACCGCGCCTACCACTGCGAGATCGAAGACGGCCGCCACGACGTCGTCTCCGTCCCGCCGCCCGGCTCCGACACGGCCCTCCCCATCGGCGTCATCGTCTACGGCTACTACGGCGCCGGATCGTACTCGTACCCCGCCGGCTCCAACCTCGTCCGGATCTTCTTCGGTTGAATCGGGGCCTGGAGCGCGGCGTCGACCGGCGGCGATGGAACGACGCGACTTCCTGCGACTGCTCGGCGTCACCTTCGCGGCGCCGCTGCCGCTGCTGCGCTCGCTCGTCGATCCCCTCCGCGCCGTCCCCGCCGCCATCGCCGCGCTCACGCCGCTCCACCTGATCGGCTGGCGCGCGCCGCAGTTGTACGGCCCGCGCTGGACCGAGGTCAGGCTGCTCCGGGAGCCGGCCGACTCCCTCCAGGAGATGTCGCGCGCCGCCCTGGCCGACGGCGTCCGCGTCTGGGCCCGCTCCGGCCACCGCTCCCTGTCGCAGCAGCGCTACCTCTGGAACGCCAAGTACCGCGGTCACGACACGGTCCGCACCGAGGACGGCCGGCGCCTGACCCTCCGCCGCGAGCAACCGGCCGCCGAGAAGGTCCGGCTGATCCTCTCCTATACCGCGTTCCCCGGCACCTCCCGGCACCACTGGGGCACCGATGTCGACATGGCCCAGACCTTCGCCGACGGCTGCGCCGACCTGCTCCTGCAGCAGGACGCCGGGCCGCCGCCGGACGCGCCCGTCGTTCCGGCCGGCGACGACCCCGCGCCCGCCGCCCGGAAGGCCGCCGAACAGCCCCCGGACGACTGCCTGCCGGCGCAACGGTGGCTCGCCGCCCATGCCCACGAGTTCGGCTGGTACCTGGTCTACGACGCCCCGCGCGGAGGCTTCCAGCCGGAACCGTGGCACTGGAGCTATCTCCCCTTCGCCGTCCCGGCGCTCGCCCGCTACCTCGAGGAGGTCGAGGCCGACCTGCTCCGGGACCGCGGGATCGATGGCGCCGACGTCGTCCTCGACGACTTCGCCGCCTACCGTGACCGCTTCCTGCTCGGCGTCTGCCCGGACGCGCTTCCCGGCGCCGCGCCGTCCGTCGCGCCGTCCGAGGATTCTCCCGCTCCCGCCCCGTAGCCCCCGGCAAGCAACGCGGAGGATCGTTCCGCCCGCGCCCGCCGCGCCGGCGGTCGTGCCGCGGACTTCGTCCGTCCCGCGGTGCGCTGGACGCGGGCC
>JAAZOP010000532.1 GCA_012797735.1 Myxococcales bacterium | reverse complement strand
CGCGCTCGGGACCGCCGTGGCCGCGGGCTGCGGCGGCGGCACGCCGGCCGGCACGACGACCCCGGGCGAGCCGCCGGACGCGTCCGTCGCCCCGGCGGAACCGGACGGCGGCGAGCCGATCGAGATCCGCTACACGCCGCCGGCTCCGCCGCCGTACGATCCGTCCGTCGAACCGCCGGACGAGCCCCAAGGGCCGGCGTCGGAGTAGGACGCGGGGAGCGATGCGACGCCCGACCCGCCGCCGCGCCCGCGCCGCCCTTCGGATCGCCCTGCTGGGATGCGCCGCCCTGTGCGTCGCGACCTGCCGGCAGACGGCCCCGGTGGCGAGGCGCGACGCCGCGACGGCCTCCGCCGCGACGGCCGCCGGCCTGTCGCCGGTCGAGGCGCGCGCCTGGCTCCAGGACGACACCCTCCCCGAAGGGCTCGAGCCCCTGCCCGGCGACGCGCAGGAACCGCCCCTGGTGGTGCTGGAGCGCGGCACGGGGGCCCGGGAACTGCGTCTCGCGGCGGCCGCGGACTCCCGGCAGACCCTCGATCTGCGGCTCGAACAGGCCGTCGAAGAGGCGGTCGACGGCGCGGCGCGCCGCACCGACTTCACGGCCCGCGTCGTGCTGGAGTTCGCGGCGACCGGGACGACGACCGACGGCGGCCTGCGCGGAACGCTGCGCATCGCGGGCACGACGCTCGAGCGCGAGCCCGCCGCGCCCGATGGGGCCGCGGTGCGGGAAGCCGTCGGCGCGCTGGCCGGCGTCGCCGCCGACGTGCAGCTCGGACCGTTCGGCGACCTCCTGCGCGCCGACTGGAAGTTCCCCGAGTCGTGGTCCGCGGAAACGCGGGACGCGGCGCGGCTGGTGACGGACGCCGTGGAACTGGCGACCGTCCCGCTCCCCGCGCAGCCGGTCGGAACGGGCGGCCGCTGGGGCCGCGAGTTCCGCAGCGGCCCGGATTCCGGCCTGGACGCGACGACCCGCGAACGCTTCCTGCTGGAGCAGTTCGACGGCAGGCGCGGCCGCCTGCGCGGTCGGACGCGCACGCGGGCCGGCGAACAGGAACTGCGGGCGCCCGCCGGCGCGGCGGACGTCCAGGTCCGGCTGCTCGAACTCGACCTGCAGGACTCGACCGAACTGCTGTTCGACCTCGGCCGGCCGCTCCCCCTCCAGGGTCGCCGTGCGCTGACCTCGATCCAGCGCCGCCGGCGCACCGCGGAAGGACGGACGGAGTTGCTGGAAACGCGCACCCGCACGGTGCTCGAGATCGAACCGGCGGGGGCGGGCTGAACGACCGCCGCGAGGGCGCGTCCACACGAGGTGACGGGATGGGCGACACCGACCGCGAGCGATGGGACGGCGACGACGTGTACGCCGGCGAGGGGATCTCGGTGCGCACGCTGGAGGAGACGATCCGCACCGAGCGCGCGCGGCAGAACGACCGGCTGGGCGAACTGGCCCGGATGCGCGCCCGCAACGCCGAGATCCAGCAGGCGCTGGCCGTCGAGATGGGCCGCCTGCGGGAGCTCTCCGAGCGGCTCAGCGAGGACCGCAAGGACGACCGGGGCCGCTGGCGCCGCCTGATCGACTGGTTCCGCGGCCGCGGCGGCCGCACCCTCGACCACCGCTCGATCGAACAACTCCTGCGCGAACAGTACGAGATGAGCTCCCTGCGCCTCAAGGAAGCGGCCGAGTTCGTCGAACGCCTGGAGGCCGCGAAGAAGGACCTCTACGACGAGATCGAACGGCTGAACGCCAAGATCGTCGAGTCCGCGCAGAACGAGGAGCGCGCCGCGGCGCTCGTCACCCGCCTCCGCACGCTCAAGGGCGAACTCGAGGCGCGCCTGGCGCGGCTCGACCCGACCTCCGCCGAGGGCCGCAAGTACCAGGCCGAACTGGACCGGGTGCGCCGCGGGCTGGCCGAACACACCACGCGGCTGCGGCTGTACTCCACCGCCGAGGACCGCCTGGCGGGACTGAAGGGCAACACCTGGAAGCTGGCCGAGGTGATCGCCAATCTCCAGGCCGACATCACCCGCTACGTCACCGCCGCCTCGGAGAAACTCGACCTGATCGGCGGCCAGGTCCAGGCGATCGGCGCCGCCGCCGACGCCTCGCTCGTCCTGCTCGAACTCCGCCAGTCCCTGGAGGCGATGACCGAGTCCGTGCACCAGACGACGCGCTTCGTCGCCGAGACCCAGGCCTACTTCCGCGAGAACGTCGACCGCATGGTCGCCGATCTCGATGTCTACGACGCGGACACCGAGCGGACGCTGGCCGAGACCGCGGCGCTCTCGGACGCCTTCAGCGAGGCGGAGGTGGAGAAGGCGCTGTCGGAGGCGATCGCGCGCAAGGCCGCCGCCGCCGGCTTGCCGCAGGAACCCGAGGAGATCGTCGAGGTGCCCGCGGCGACGCGCGGCGGCACGGCGGGGGGAACCGCGGCGGGGTAGGGCGATGGGCGAACGACCCGCCGCGGCCCCGGCGTCCGTGCCCGCCCGCCTCCTCCAGGGCGACGAGGAGGCCTCGTACGTCGCGCGGCTCGGCGCCATCCTCCGCGCCGCCCGCCTCGGGCCCCAGTTTCCCGACGCCCGCCGCCTCGCCGCCCACCTCGGGGTCCTGGCGCCCGCCGTCCACCGCGGGCTGTACCCCGGCGTCGAGGTCGACCTGCGCTCGGGACTCCCCACGTACCGCGAGTGGACGCGGGCGCAGACCGACGTGCGCATCGCCGCCGACCAGCTCCGTCAGATCGGCGACCGCGAGACGCTCGCGCGCAAGGCCGCCGCCGACCCGGCCTCGATCCACGCCCGCCTGCTGCGCAAGCACGACTACTACGCCGCCATCCGCGACGTCGAACTCGCGCCGCTCGGCGAGATGGCCGTCGCCCTCCGCCGCGTCGAGCCCGAGCGCCGGCGCGCCTCCTTCCACGTCGTGCTGGACAAGCTCGACGCCTCCGGCGTCTTCGTGCGCTACTCGATCGATCTCGCCCAGCGCGCCGACGCCTGGAACCGCCAGCTCGCCGTCCGCGACGACGATACCACCCGCCACACCGAAGGGTTCCGCTCGCTGATCTACCAGTTCACCTCCTACGACGCCGAGTTCACCCTGGTCCGGCTCGCGACGCTCGGCGGCCTGGAGGTCGAGCGGGTCGTCAAGGGGGTGGTCGGCCCGGTCTGCTTCCCCTGGACGCGCGGCCACGAGGACCTCGGCCCGGCGCTCGCCGCGGACGGCTTCGTGGCGATGTTCGCGGTCGACACCGCGGCCCAGGACCTGGCGGCCGACCGCGACAACGACCCGTTCGCCGATCTGCTGATGGAACGGCTGACGCCGGAGGCGCGCGGCGAGTACGAGGAGGCCCGCCGCCGGCTCGGCTACAAGGTGTTCAAGGACCGCAAGTTCGTCGCGCCGCAGGCCGCCGTCCCCGCGCTCCAGGCGCTCTGCGCGTCGCACCGCACCCGCAACGTGATCTACGCCCTTCCTCCATAGGACTCGCACGGCCCGCGGGAATCTT
>JAAZOP010000007.1 GCA_012797735.1 Myxococcales bacterium | reverse complement strand
CGCCGGCGATCGCGGGCCCGTCGCCGGGCGTGCCGCGCAGCGCGAGCCAGACGCCGGCGACGACGGCGAGGGCGGCGAGGGCGGCGAAGGCGGTCGTGAGGCGGGAGGGGGGCCAGCGACGGATCGATTCCTCGACGAGGCGCAGGGCCTCGCGGTGCTCGGGCGCCCAGGCGAGGATCCACGAGCAGATCTTCCGCACCTCGGCCTCGCCGCCGCGCGTGCGGGCGAGCTGGCGGCAGCGTTCGAGCAGTGTGGCTTCCCGGCGGCGGAGGATCTCGGCGCGCGTGGCCTCGGGATCGCGTTCGAACGTCGCGACCAGGTCGTCGACCGCGCCCGGCGCGACGCCGCACCCGGCGAGGACCGCGCGCAGGGCGGAGCCGAGGTCGGCCATCGAGGCGTAGCGGTCCTCGGGACGGCGCTGGAGGCAGGTGCGGATCACGTCGGCGAGCTGCTCGCCGATGTCGGGCCGCACGCGGGCGGGGTCGGGGTACTGGGCTTCCAGGACGCGGCGCAGCACGGCGTGCGGGTTGGGTCCCTGGAACGGCAGCTCGCCGGTGGCCAGCCAGTACAGGAGCGTGCCGAAGGAGAAGACGTCGGCGCGGGCGTCGAGCCTTGCGCCTTCGAGATGTTCGGGGCTCATGAAGGCGGGCGAGCCGAGGATCTGGCCGGTGGAGGTGAGGTGTTCGATATCGACGATCTGGGCGATGCCGAAATCGGCGACCTTCACCCGGCCGCCGGCGCCCATCAGGATGTTGCCGGGCTTGAGGTCGCGGTGGATGATGCCCGCCTGGTGCGCGGCGTGGAGCCCCTCGGTGACGCGCAGGCCGACCGCGGCGACCACCTCGGTGGGCAGCGGGCGGCGGGCGGAAGCCCAGGCGTCGAGGCTGCCGCCGAGGACCAGTTCGCTGACGATGAACGGGCGTCCGGCGTCCTCGCCCGCCTCGTACACCTCCAGGATCGCGGGATGCTTGAGCCGCGCGACCGCCCGCGCCTCGCGGCGGAAACGCAGGCGCGACTCCTCGCGCGAACAGAGGTGCGGGTGGAGCATCTTGACGGCGACGTAGCGCTGGAGGTCGGGGTCGCGGCCGCGGTAGACCGTCGCCATGCCGCCCGCGCCGAGCGACTCGAGCAGCTCGTACTTGCCGATCCGCTCGGGCCGGGTCATCGCCCCCGCTCACTTCAGTCCGGGATCGGCAGCCCGCGCTGGCGACACTCCTCCCGGTACCGCTCGATCGCCCGTTCGAACGCGTCCACCACCGCCGGGTCGAACTGCGTGCCCGCGCACCGGCGGATCTCCTTCATCGTCACCTCGTGGCTCAACGCCTTGCGGTACGCGCGGTTGGAGGTCATCGCGTCGTAGGTGTCGGCCACCGCCAGGATGCGCCCGGCCAACGGGATCTCCTCTCCCTTCAGCCCCTCGGGATACCCCGAACCGTCCCAGCGCTCGTGGTGCGAGACGACGCCGGCGACGATCGGCCGCAAGAAGGAGATCGGCTCGAGGATCTGGCGGCCGAAGGTGGGGTGCGCCTTGAAGATCTCGTATTCCTCGGCCGACAGCTTGCCGGGCTTGTTGAGGTTGGCCTGGCAGCCGATCTTGCCGACGTCGTGCATCAGCGCCGCCTGGGTGATGATCTCGACGTCCTCCAGCGGCAGGTCCATCTCGAGAGCGACCATGCGCGAGAGGCGGGTGACGCGGTCGGAGTGGCCCGCCGTGTAGCGGTCCATGGCCTCCAGGGCGCGGGCGAACCCCTGGATCGTCTCGCGGAAGGTCGCCTGGAGGTTCTCGAACAGCCGGATGTTCTCGACGGAGGCGGCGGCACGGCCGCCCAGCAGCGACAGCAGCTTGCGCTGCCCCTCGGAGAAGCGGTTGCCGGGAGTGAGCGAGACGGCGGTGATCAGGCCGAGGATGCGCTGGGGGACGCGCAGCGGCACCGAGAGCAGGGACGTGACTTCCGGGGCGTCCTCCGTCAAGAACGGCGCGCAGCGGTCGCCGTTCGCCAGCACCGGCTGGCCGCCCGCGTGCGCCGCGAACAGCGCCGCCAGATTGAGCTGCTCCGGCGCGATCCGCGACGCCTCGCGCGCGACGCGCGTGCACAGCGTCACCTGCCCCCCCTCCGCCGTCAGGTGCAGGATCACCTCGTCCGCGGGCGTCTCGCGCAGCGTCGTCTGCATCAGCTGGTCCAGCACCTCCGACAGCGACAGCGACGTCGAGATCTCCTCGGTGGCCCGGTACAGCGCGATCGTCTCGCGCAGGATCATGTTCTCCCGCACCAGCTTGCGGTTCTGCAGTCCGCGTTCGACGACCCGGATCACCTCCTCCATCTTGAACGGCTTGAGCAGGTAGTCGTAGGCGCCCTTCTTCATCGCGTCGATCGCCGTCTCGACCGTGCCGTAGGCGGTCATGATCACGGTCAGGACGTCGACCCCGCGGTCCCGGATCGTTTCGATCAACTCGATGCCGCCCATCCGCGGCATCTTCATGTCGGAAATCACGATATCGAACGAGGTGGTCTGGAGCTTCTCCAGGGCCGCCCGGCCGTCCTCGGCCGTCTGCACCTGGTAACCCTCCATCGTCAGGAAATCGGCCAGGATCTGCCGGATCACCAGCTCGTCGTCGACCACCAGGATCTGGGATGCTTCTCGTTCGGTCAACCTGCGGTCGTCGCGCCCGGCGCGGCGCCTCCCAAGTCCCCCGACCCTCCGCAATATAACCCCAAAGAGCGTTCCGTCGCCAGGGGCAACGGCATTTCGTCAGGGTGTCGCCGAAGTCCGCATCGCCAGCCGGCGCGAGGCTTCAGCCTCCAGACTTCAGGCTCCAGGAGCGACAGGTCGATCGTGATTCCGCCGGCCTGCAGCCTCGGAGCCCGGAGCCTGGAGCCCGTCAGGCATTGCCGGCGGCGACTTTGGCGAGGCCCTGGGCATTTCGCTCTTTGGGCTTGACGATCGCTCCCGGGCTCCTAGAATCCCCCGCCGAACCGTCGGCGCAGCCGGAGTGGGGTGCCGATCGGATTCCGAGGCTTCCGCAACGGGAGGAGGAGACGCAGATGAAGCAGGTTCTTGGTGTGGTCGGTCTGGCCGTGGCCCTGCTGGGGTGCCCCAGCGGCATTCCGGGTGTGGAGGGCGTCACCGGCGGCGGCGACGTGATGGTGAAGTACGACGCGTGGCTCGCCCACGTCGATGAGTTGCAGGCGTCGGTCGAAGACGCCCAGAAGTGGGTCGTCGATGCTCCGAAGGAGCTGGCCGTCACCCTCGGCCTGCCCGAGACCGCGACGCTCGACGAGATCACGGCGGCGATCCGGGAGAAGCTGGCCGCCGCCGGCGTCACCGCCGAGGCGGGTCTGACGGTCGAGGTGAACGCCGAGGCGGGCGCGTCCGGCAGCGCCGAGGCCGGCACGGGCGGCGCGTCGGCCGAGGGCGAGGCGCATGCGTCGGTCGAGGTGCGGATCGTGGCGGCGGCGGGCGTCGAGCTGACCCCCGAGGCGCAGCAGATCCTCGACGCCGTCAAGCTGTGCCTGGAGCGCGTGGCCGGCATCAAGCCGCGCCTCGAGGCGATCGTCGCGAACCTGGAGACCGTGATCAACGAGGGCAAGGACCTGCTGGTCTCCCTGCCGAACGACCTGCAGGGCGCGCTGGCGGTGAAGGTCCCCGAGTACACCGCGCAGTTCAACGCGAAGCTCGAGTTCCTCGCCGGCGTCGGCGGCTCGGCCGGCGGCACGATCGAGGCCTCGGTCAACATCCAGGTCTCCGTCACCGCCTCCGTCACCGGCGGCTAGCGAAGCCCCACCGCGGACCGATCCTGCCCCGCATCCGACGGGGCTCCTCGCCGAACAGTCCGTGGATCACGGCCCCGAGACCGGGACGGCTTCCCCCCGCCCCGGGCCCGTCGTCCTGCCGTCGCCGCTCGACCGGTGGTTCCCGACGGCGCTTGCCCCACGACCGCGTTTTCGGGTACAGGAGGGATCGATGCTCCGCCTGCGGGTCCAGCCGCTCAGCACTGACCAGGTCCTGCTGTACCTCAAGACCCTGGCCGGAGTCGCCGCCGCGGACGGCGAAGTCACCGAGGCGGAGCGGGCGATGTTCGAGGCGACGATGGCGGACTACGGCCTGCCCGAGGAAGCGCGGAAGTTGGTGCGCGCGTGCCTCGATGCGCCCCCGCCGGTGGACCTCGAGCTGCGCCGCCTGCAGGACCCCGCCGTGCGCCGGCTGCTGCTGCGCGACGCCTGGCTGATGGCGTACGCCGACGGGCTGGTCAGCGATCCCGAGCGCCGCCGGCTCGAGGCGATCCTGGCGGCGCTCCGGCTGCCGCCCGAGGAGGCGGCGGCCGCCGAGGGGTGGGTCCGGGAGGGGTTGAACTGGATCGAGCGCGGCGACGAGATGGTCGGCACGCTCCAGCCCCACCGGCGTTCGATGTTCTGACCCGCGCCGCCGGCTCGGGGGCCGAGGCGAGACCGATGCCCGCGAACCTGTCACCCGAGTTCAAGGAAGCCGAGCAGCGGTACAAGGCCGCCACCTCCTGGGAGGACAAGCTCCGGGCCCTCGAGGACATGCTGGCGGGGATCCCCAAGCACAAGGGGACCGAGAAGATGCAGGCGGACATCAAGTCCCGCATCGCCCGGATGCGCGAGGAGGGCCCCCCGAAGGCGAAGAGCGGCGGCCGGTCGCAGGCGATCACGGTGGACCGCGAGGCGGAGGCGATGGCGATGCTGCTCGGCCCGCCCAACGCCGGCAAGTCGTCCCTGCTGCGCGCCCTGTCGAAGGCGCAGCCCGAGGTCGCTCCCTACCCGTACACCACGCAGCTCCCCTGCTCCGGCATCGCCTACCACGAGGACGTCCCGCTGCAGGTCGTCGATCTGCCGCCGTTGTCGGCCGAGCGGCCGCTGCCGTGGGTGATCGGCCAGGCGCGCAACGCCGACGTCCTGCTGCTCGTCGTCGATCTCGCCGTCGACCCGCTCTCCGACCTGCACGAGACGCTCCGGCTGCTCGAGGAGGCGAAGCTGTACCCGCGGCGCGACCCGGCGGCGGCGGAGGAGGCGATCCGGCATCGCGCCAAGCCGGCCGCGATCGTCGCCGCGAAGCTCGACTCCCCGGGCGCCCGCGAGAACCTCGACGCGTTCCGGGAGCTGTACGACGGCGACCTGCCGCTCTTCCCCGTCTCCGCCCAGTCCGCGGAGGGACTGGGCGAGATCCCCGCCTTCCTGTTCCGGACCTGCCGCCTGATGCGGGTCTACGCCAAGCAACCCGGCAAGCCGCCGGACATGGATCGGCCGTTCGTCCTGCACGAGGGCGACACGGTCGCGGTGCTGTGCGAACAGATCCACAAGGACTTCGCCCAGAACCTCAAGTTCGCGCGCATCTGGGGCGCGCACACTTTCGATGGCCAGCGCGTGATCGGGGACTACGTGCTCCACGACAAGGACGTCGTCGAGCTGCACCTGTAGAGGGAGGTCCGCATGCCCGTGGTCGCCAAGTGCCCCAACTGCAACGGACCGTTGGACAAGGCGCCGACCGGGCCGGAAAGCAAGTGCCCGTTCTGCGGCGCCACGCTGCTCGCCACCCGCTACATGCCGTCGCCCGCCGCGCCGGGCCCGGTTTCCGCGCCGGGCTACCCTCCGCCCGTCGCGCCGCCGCCCGCCTCCTCCGGCGGCTGGGGCACCCCGGTGGTCGGAGCGCCTGGGCCCTACCCGGTCCCGCCGCCCCCCGTGCTGCCCACCATCACCGTCACCGCCCGCCGCGCCTCCTCGGTGACCTACATCATCTCCAGCGTCGTGACGCTCCTGGTCATCGGCGGGACGATCTTCGGCGTGTTCATGATGCAGCGGCAGGTGCAGGAGCAGGTCGAGCAAACGACCCAGGCGGCGCAACAGGCGATCGAGGACTCCACGAAACCGCTGACGCTGCCCGAACTGCCGCTGGAGCCAGGCAAGGACCTCGTGCTCACCCTGCCGGGCGCCGGCGGCCGCCGCGTCAGCGCCTGGCTGCCGCTCACCCTGGAGGAGGAGACGCCGTTCGAGATCACCGCTCTCGGTTCCGAGGCCTACGTGAGCTGCCGGCTCAAGGCGTTCGACGCGCAGGAGAAGGCACTGGCCCGCTCCGAGGAGGGCGACAAACTCCAGATCTACCCCGTCCTCCCCGCTGGACGGTCGAAGGTCTTCCTCGACTGCAGCGGGCACCCCAGCGAGCGTTCGGTGCGGGTGCTGGCGCGGCCGTTGCCGCTGGTGACGGTCGATGAGCCCACGCGGATCGTGCTCGAACCCGGCTTCGAGTCGGCGGGGGCCGGCTTGATTCCGGGACAGGCCGGGCTGTACGCGGTGGCCGCCGACTGCGAGGACGGTCCGCTCAACCAGCTCCAGGTGCTCGGCGCGCAGGACGTGCTGCTGGGCCGGGAGTCGGTCGGCTCCACCACCAAGCGCGCGATCCTCGAGCTGGAGCTGGAGGATCAGGGCTACCTGGCCCAGATCGTCCGTTCCTCCTCGGCCGACCAGAAAATCCCGGCGACGATCGTGCTGACCCGGATCGACCCCGAGCCGATCGCGGTGGGGGGCGAGGTGAAGGGGACGATGACGCGGCACGTGCTGCGGCGGTACTATGAGCTGAAGGTCGAGGCGGCGACGAAGCTGGCGGTGACGCTGGCGGCGCCGTTCGAACACATCGTGGAGCTGCGGCGCGCGGACGGGGTGGCGGTGGCGACCAGCGATGCGGCGCGGGCGAACCGCGAGGCGCGCCTGGCGCCCGCGGCGGCCATTGAGCCCGGCACGTACCGGCTCGTCGTGCGCGGCGAGGAGTACGCCGTGTCGGAGGGGGAGTTCACGCTCCGGGTGGAGGCGGTGCCGGACGCGCCGGCGCCCCGGCGCGGCGGGCGGCGCGGCGGGGGCTGAGACCCGCTACAGCGGCTCGATCTCGTTGAGCAACTCGAGCGCGACGGCGATCGCCTGCTTGCTCTTGTCGACGCGCGCCAGGTCGGCCTCCAGCTTCCCCCGCAGCTGGTCGCGCAGCCCGCGCAGCTCCGCCAAGTCCCGCTCGAGGTCCGCCACCTTCTTCTGCATCCCCTCGAGCTCCATCCGCAGGTGCTCGGCGGCCACCTGGCTCGTCCGCAGCTCGCCGTCCAGGGCGTCCCGCCGGCGCGCCAGCTCGTCGCGCTCCTCGGTCAACTTCGCCACCTCGGCCACCCGGGCCTCGATCGTCTGGCTGGCTTCGCCGAGCTTCCCGTCGCGGTCGGCGATCTCGGCCCGCAGGGCCGCGACCTCCCGTTCGTGGCCGGTCACCAGCTCGGCCACCTGCGCGTCGTGCTTCTGCTGGGCCTCCTCGACCGCGCGCACCCGCTCGGCGGTGAGCTTCTCCTCCTGCTGGTTCATCGAGCGGCGGAACCGTTCCTGGATTTCGTAGATCTCGGCGTCGTGACGGGTCTGCTGCGCCTGCTGCGCCGCCTCGGCCTCGGCCTTGGCCGCCGCCAGGGCGGCCTCGCGCTCCTTCTCGGCCTCGGCCCTGGCCGCCGCCAGGGCGGCCTCGCGCTCCCGGTCCTTCTCCGCCGTCAGCTCGTCGCGCGCCCGTTGCAACGCCGCCGCGTGCGCCTCGTCCTTCTCCCGCAGCGCCTGCTCCCCCGCGACCCGCTGGGCTTCGGCGTCGTCCTTCGCCTTCCGGAGCGCGTCCTCGGCCGTCTTGAGCCGCCGTCCCAGGTCGTCGGCCCGCTTGCCGATCACTTCCTTGTCCGCCGTCAGCGCCTCGACCTGCCCCTTGAGCGATCCGATCTCCCGGTCCCGCTCGGACAGCGTGTCCTCCAGCTCCAGCACCTTCTTCTCGGTCTCGAACAGCTTGTCCTTCAACTCGACGAGCTGCCGGTCCTTCTGCAACGACGTCTCGCGCAGGTCGACCAGCTCGGACTCGCGCTTGTTGAGCGTCTGCTTGAGCTCGAGGATCTGACGCGTCTCGGAACCGCCCTTGCCCTTGGCCGCCGCCGCTCCCTCGGCGGCCTCCTTGGCCTGCTTCTGGGCCAGTTCGAGCTGTTTCTCCAGGCGGGAAATGTCGGCGCGGAGCTTCTCGGTCTCCTCGCGCTGGTCCGTCGCCGCGGCCGCCGCTCGCGCCTCCTCCCGGGCCTTCTTTGCCTCCTCGCGCGCCTCGCGCGCCTCCCGTTCCGCCCGCTCCAACTCGCGCCGCAACCGCTGTTCTTCCGCCGACGGTCCCGCCGGCGCTCCGATCATCTCCTCTTCGACGACGGGAGGCGCCGCGACCTCCTCCTCGACGACGGGAGGCGCCGCGACCTCCTCCTCGACGACCGGGGGCACCGCGACCTCCTCCTCCACCACCTCGCCCGCCGGCGGTTCGTTCATCGGCAGGTACTGGGCGACCGCCGCGCGGAACTGCTCGAACTCGAACGGCTTGCGCAGGTACACCTCGGCCCGACCCGCCAACCCCTGGTGCCGCTGCACCTGCCCCTCCTCCCGCTCGGTGTACAGCAGCACGCACGGAATCCCCTTGGCCTGCGGCGTCTTCTTGATCAGCGAGCAGGCCAGGAAGCCGGTCGATTTCCCGAGTTGTGGGCCGATCACGACCAGCCGCGGCGAGGCGCTGACCACCTTCTGGCGCGCGGTTTCGATGTCGTCGACGGCATCGACGACGTAGCCGTAGGACCCGAGGAACTGGCTCAGGAAATCGATCGTTCCGGTGTCGGTCTCGATGATGAGAACGGTGTCCACCGACGGCCTCTCTTTCCTTCCGCGCGGTGCCGGATCGCGTGCCCCGGAAGCCCCGAAGCGAACAGGGAATTTATCCCAGGGCGGGCCGGCGAGTCAAACGCGCGGGTCGGGGTGGACTTCCGCCGCACACTCGGGCAGCATCGCTCCCGATGACGCCCGACCTGCGAACCCACCTCGCGACCTGTGACAGGAACGGTCTGCTCGAACGCGTCACCCGGCCGGTCTCCCCGGGCGCGGCACTGGCCCGACGCCTCGCGGAGGCCGGTGACCGGACGGTGCTGTTCGAACGGGTGGTGGGGTACCGGACCCCGGTCGTCGGCGGCATCTGCGCTTCGCGCGCCGGCCTGGCCCGCGCCCTGGACACCACTCCCGAACGGCTCGTGCACGCCGTGGCGGCGGCGATCGATGCGCCCCGTCCCTGGCGTTCGACCCGCGACGCTCCGTTCCGGGCCCACGTCGTGCGGAACCCCGACCTGGGCCGCGTCGTTCCGGTGGTCGAGTTCTACCCGTCGCAACGGCGGCGGTATCTCACCGGCACGATCGTGATCGCCCGGCGCGGCGACGGCGTGAACCTCTCGTTCCACCGGATGATGCTGCTCGGCGGCAACCGGCTCGCCGTCCGCGTCACGCCCCGGCACCTCCACGCGCTGCTGGCCGAGGGCGGCGGCCGGGCGGAGGTCGCGGTGGCCTGCGGCGTGCACCCGGCGCTCGAGATCGCCGCGTCCGTCTCCGGCCCGCCGTCGCTCGACGAGTTGCGGGTCGGCGCGGCGCTGCTGCGCGGCCGGCTCGAATGCGCCGACCTCGACGGGTTCCCCGTCCCCGCGCACGCCGAACTGGTCCTGCGCGGCCGGTTCACCGGCGCGTTGGCCGACGAGGGGCCGTTCGTCGATCTCACCGGCACCGCCGACGGCGTGCGCCGCCAGCCGGTGCTGGTCGTCGACCGCCTGTACCACCGCGCGGGGTGGATCTACCGCACGATCCTGCCCGGGGGCGCCGAGCACAAGGCGCTGATGGGGATCCCGCAGGAGCCGCGCATCCTGCGCATCGTGGCCAACGCCGTGCCCGGCGTCGCCGGTGTCGCGCTCACGCCGGGCGGCTGTTCCTGGCTGCACGCGGTGGTCGCGATCCGGGCGCGCGCCGCAGGCGACGGCCGCAACGCGGGCCTGGCCGCCCTGGCCGCGCACCCGTCGCTCAAGCGCGTCGTCGTCGTCGATGACGACATCGATCCGTTCGATGCCGAGGCGGTGGAGTGGGCGATCGCCACGCGCTGCCAGCCGGATCGCGACCTGTTCGTGATTCCCGACGCCCGCGGCTCGAGCCTCGACCCGTCCCGCGACCCCGAGACCGAGACCACCGCGAAGTGGATCCTCGATGCGACGATTCCCTTCGGCCGCCCGCGCGAGGAGTTCCTCCGCGTGCGACCGGACGATCCGCCGGGGAAGGCCGCGCGACGGAGGGCGCGTCCCCGCCCGGCGCGGCGCCCGCGCTGACGCGGCCGCGGCCCTTCCCGCACGACCCGCCATGCGGCTCACCGGCGAGGAACGAGGCTGGCTCGACGGCACGCGCGGCCCCGCCGTGCGCCGCGCGATGGAAATCCTCGCGGCGCTCGGCGGGATCTACGACGCCGAACGCCTGGTGCCGATCCGCTCCGCCCAGCTCGCGGGCGTCTCCTACGCCAACCTCGGCGACGCCGGGCTGGAACTGCTCGAGGAGTGGGCGCGGGACGGTCGCGTCGCCTGTCCCGCCACCCTCAACCCCGCCGGCATGGACCTCCGCGACTGGCGCGCGCAGGGGATCCCGCAGGAGTTCGCCGAGCGGCAGATCCGCATCGTGCGGGCCTACGAGGCGATGGGCGTGCGCGTGTCCTGCACCTGCACCCCGTACCTCGTCGGCAACCGTCCGGCGCCGGGCGAACATCTGGCATGGTCGGAGTCGTCGGCCGTCACCTTCGCCAACGCCGTGCTCGGCGCCCGCACGAACCGCGAGGGCGGTCCGTCCGCGCTCGCCGCCGCCCTCGTCGGCCGCACGCCGGCCTACGGCCTGCACCTCGACGAGGCGCGCCGGCCGCAGGTGCGCGTCCGCGTCGAGGCGCCGCTCGACTCCGCCGCCGACTGGGGCGCGCTCGG
>JAAZOP010000531.1 GCA_012797735.1 Myxococcales bacterium | reverse complement strand
GCCGCGCCTCGCCGGCGCCCGGTCGCGCGGGGCGGACGCGGGCGGCGAGGGATCGCGCGTCGTGCTGTGCTACTGCGACCGGCAGGCCGGCGTCACCGCGGTGCTCGGCAACGCCCCGATCTGGACCACTTTCGGCATCTCTCCCGGCGACGGTCTGCCGGGCGAACGCGGCGTCGGGGTGCTGCCGATCGGGGCGCTGGAAACGCTGCTGCGCCACACGACGCTGCCGCCCGATCGGTTGCTGGCGATCCTGCGCAACAGCGGCGGGCTCGGCGTGGAGGAGGCGGACGAGTTCGAACGGGTGGCGCTGGAGGCGTTCCGCGGGGTGGAGCCGTCCCGCACGCGGTTCGCCGCGTTCGTGCGCGAGATCTCCGCCGCGGTCGGCGCCGCCGCCACGATCCTCGGCGGCCTCGACGCCCTGGTCTTCATCGGCGCGCGCGCCGTCGGCTCGCACCGCTTCCGCGCCGCCGTCTGCGCGGGCCTCGAGGCGTGGCGCGTCGCGCCGCCCGCCGACGTGCCGGTCCCGCCGTTCGAGGTGACCCAGCTCTCGGACGACGGCCGCCGGCCCAGCGTCTGGGCCGCGTCGATCAACGAGGACGAGCTGGTGGCCCGCGAGGTGTCGCGCTACCTCCAGGGCGACGCCGGCCGCGGGGACGCCGGCGACTCCTCCCCGCCCCCGCCATAGGTGCCATGGCTGCCGCCCGCGACACGTCCGCCCGCGCCGCCCTCCGGATCGCCTCCGCCGAGGACATCCCCGCGATCCTCGCGATCGAACGCGCCTCGTTCGCCTCGCCGTGGACCGAGAAGATGTTCGCGGACGAGCTGAAGAACGAGTGGTCCAACGTCTGGGTGGCCGAGGCCGGCGAGCCGCGGCGGGTCGTGGCCTTCACCGTCTTCTGGGTCGCCTGCGACGAGATCCACGTGCTGAACGTGGCGGTGGCGCCTGAGGAGCGCCGGCGCGGCCACGCCCGCCTGCTCCTGCGCTCGATCCTCGCCTTCGGCGAACACCGCCGGCTGTCCCACGTGGTGCTCGAAGTCCGCCCCTCGAACCTCGGCGCGCAGCGCCTCTACCAGTCGCTCGATTTCCGTCCCGTCGGCGTGCGCCCCCGCTACTACCAGGACAACGGCGAGGACGCGATCCTGATGGTCCGGATGCTCCGGCGGTGAACCCGCGAGACGCCGCCCCGCCGGGACCTCCGGCCGGGCCGGCGGGCTAGCCCGCCAGGTGCTCGACGACGATCTTGACGCCGACGCCGACGAGCAGCAGGCCGCCGGCGACCTCGACCTTCCCCCCGAGCCAGTCGCCGAACCGGCGGCCCGCGTAGACGCCGGCGAACGACAGCCCGAAGGTCACGACGCCGATCACCACGACCGGCAGGACGATCGAGGCCGCCAGCAGCGAGAACGTCAGGCCCACCGCCAGGGCATCGATGCTCGTGGCGACCGCCAGGACGAACAACGTGCCGAGGCGGAACGGGTCCGGGCGCGCCGCGCACGAGTCCGCCCGGCACCCCTCGAAGACCATCTTGCCGCCGACGGCGGCCAGCAGCCCGAACGCGACCCAGTGGTCCCAGTTCTGGATCGGTTCGCGGAGCCACAGCCCGGCGAGCCATCCCAACACCGGCATCGCGACCTGGAAACCGCCGAAGAAGGCCGCCATCGTCGCGGCCTGGCCGGGCCGGACCCCCGGCGTGGCCAGGCCGCTGCAGACGGAGACGGCGAAGGCGTCGAGCGCCAAACCGACGGCGATGACCAGGGTGCCGAGAACGTCCATCCGTTCCGCGCTCCGTGCGCCGCGGCGTCCCCCGGAGCCCGCGCCGGCCCCGCACCCTAGCAGAATTCGGCGGCGCGGGGAGCGACCGCGCCGGCGGGGTCGCGGTCGGACGTCAGACGCGCGGCAGGCAGACGCCGTCCTCGGGCGGCTCGGCCGACGTCAGGGCCGGAACGCACCTCGTCGCGGGGTCGCAGACGTCGAACGGAGAGCCCGGCTCGGCGGCGGTGGAGCAGGGGCGGGCGCAGAACGAGGCGAATCCGGTGCCGGGGTCCTTGAGGACGCAGACCGACCCCGCGGGACACCCGCGCCCCGGCAGGTCGCAGCGCTCGAAGAGGCACACGCCGGACAGCCCCTCGCGTTCGGCCTGCGCGGTGCGCCAGCAGCGCGTGTCGGCCGGGCACTCCGACCCGTGCCGGCAGGCGTCGCCCACGCGCGCCTCGGGGTCCCCCGCGTAGACGCACTCGAAGGTGTGCGGGTCGCACGTCGCGGCGCACCCCTCGACCTCGGTCAGCTCGGCCAGCTCCCGCACGCCGTTGGCGTTCTCGTCGTGCCAGGCGGCGCAGCATTCGTGGTCCGCCGTGCATCCCGGCACGCAGACTTCGGTGCTGCGGTCGCAGCGGTAGCCCGGGCGGCAGTCGCAGTTCGCGCCGTACAGGGCGCCGTCGAGCGAGCTGATCGAGCAGGCGTCGAGGCAATGGGTGTCGCCGGGCGAGCCGAAGGAGCCGCTGCGCACGCAGCGGGCGCCCGCGGGGCAGGTCTCGTCCCGCCCCGGCTCGCACGCGTCGCCCGACGGGTCCGACGCCGGCAGGCAGTAGCCGCCGGGAACGTCCGTCCACGGGTTCCCTTCCCCGTCGTCCGCGGTGTACTCCGGCACGCAGCCGAAGCCCGGCGCGCAGTCGCCGTCGTCGTCGCACGCCTCGCCGGTCGGCCCGTCCGAGGGGTCGGTCGGGCAGTTCTCGTCGAAGTTCCAGAAGCCGTCGCCCTCGCCATCGACGCCCGCCTCGGTGTCGGCCCCGATCGCGTCCTCGGGAAGCGGAGCGTCCGCCGCGGCATCGCCGCCCGTGTCGCGGCCCGTCCCGCCGTCCAGGTCGGCGTCCTCGATGCCAGGTGGGTCGGGTTGCGGCGACAGGAGGCACCCCTGCCCCGCCAGCACGGCCAGCCCGACGGCCTGGACGATGAACCACACCCGCCGCATCGCCCCTCGGTGGCTTGCCAGAATCCTGCCACCGGGGGGCTCTCCGCCGCAAGCGACCTGCCCGGTCGAAAACCAGAGTACTTGCGGCGGCTACGAGAGGCCCCGGCCGCCCGTCGCGGCCCGGAAATCGACGTTGGGCTCCAGGAGAGCGGCGCAGTCTGGCACACCTCCGCCAACGCCGATCCGGAACGCCGGAGCAGCGTCCGGTCGAACGTCGCGCTGGCGCAGGCGCGGTTCGTGGTGGTAGGAGGAGCCCGCACCGCGTCGGGTGCGAGGGAGGCGAACGCGAAGATGGACGGTCGGCTGCAAGGCAAGGTGGTCGTGGTGACGGGGGCGAGCCGGGGGATCGGGCGCGAACTCGCGTTGGGGTTCGCCCGCGAGGGGGCGGAGCTGGTGCTGGCCAGTCGCAAGGCGCCGCCGCTGGAGGCGGTGGCGGCGGAGGCGCGGGCTCTGGGGGTGAAGGCGACCGCGATTCCGACGCACGTCGGGCGTGCGGAGGAGGGGCGGAAGCTGATCGAGGAGACGGTGCGGCGCTGCGGGCGGATCGACGTGCTGGTGAACAACGCGGCGACGAACCCGGTCTTCGGTCCGACGGTGGCGGCGGACGAGACGGCGTGGGACAAGATCTTCGAGGTCAACGTGCGGGGTCCGTTCATCCTGTCGCGGGCGGCGGCCGAGCGGATGGTGGGGCAGGGAGGCGGGGCGATCGTGAACGTGGCGTCGGTGGCGGGGCTGCGGCCGATGCCGGGGCTGGGGATCTATGGGATCTCGAAGGCGGCGCTCATCCATCTCACGCGCACGTTGGCTCGCGAGCTGGCGCCGGCGGTGCGGGTCAACGCGGTGGCCCCGGGGCTGGTCGAGACCGACTTCTCCCGGGCGATCCTGGGGGATGCCGATGTCCGGCGGATGGCGTTGGCCGACGTGCCGCTGGGTCGCCCGGCGGCGCCCGCCGAGATCGTCCCCGCGGTGCTGTTCCTCGCCTCGGACGACGCGCGGTACGTCACGGGCGAGGTGCTCGTCATCGACGGCGGGAAGACGGTCTGAACGACCGTCTTCCGGACCCGCGGCGGCACGCGACGAGATGCCCGGCCCGCGATTCTCGACCCGCGGCCGGGGCGGCCGCCTCCGGCTGCGGCGCCCGGCCGTGTCGGGAGGAAGGCCCAGGCAGATGCGGCTCACCAGAGAAGGTGGAGATGGAAGCCCGGCACGCGGCTGCCGGCGCCGGGGTCCAGGAGCGCAGGTAGGAGGGCGACGGACACGGGCCGCCCGCCCGGCTCCGGCGGCTCGGCGGACGCGCCTCGATGGCGTTCCCAGTCCGCCTCCACGACGGCGAAGGTGTCCCACCACTCGAACGGCAGGAAGAGGAGCTCGGCGCCCAGGATGCCCAGCGCCTCCGCGAGGAAAGCCGTCAGGCCGCAGAACGGATCCGAGTCCTCCCCGCACGGGTCGTAGGCGGTCCAGATGCCGAGTCCGACCATGCCGCCGACGAAGCCGACCACTGCGTTCCGAAGGAAGAACATGCCGATGCCGCGACCCAGGTGCCCCGTCGCGTAGTACCCGATCTCTGGCGAGAAGGCCGCGATGATCGCCACCGAGCCTCCGAGGCCCACGACCACCCTGTTGTCCGACAGGCCCAGAGCCAGTGCCGCCGTCCCGCCCAGGCCCAGGGTGATCGATGCGGGAATGGCCACGGCGACGCCCGGGGACAGAGGAGGCTCTTCGGCCTCCGCGGCGCGCGCTGCCGTGCCGAGCACGACCGCGAGCGCCAGCGCTCCAGGGGCGTGGGGTCGAACTGGGCTTCGGCCCCGCATCCGCGCGAGGAGCACTTGGTCTTGGGGCGATTCCGAGGGGCCAAGCCGGCGGTCCCGGCGCACGGTCGATCGGCTATGCGGCCGAAATGCCGTACGAGGAGCCTCGGCCGACGTCGTCGCGTTGGCGGCGAAGGGCACCGCCGGACTCGAGTCGGTCACGATGCCTCTGCCGTCGGCTCGGGCAGGTCGCAGTCCCAGAGCCGGTAGATGGCGTGGAGGTAGCTGATCTCGTGGACGAAGAGGGCGCCGTAGCTGCCGTCCTCGCGGCGGTAGACGCGCGGGATCATCTCGTAGCCCGGCCAGTCGGTGATGCGGATCTCGGTCCTGGTCGGCAGGTGGAAGGCGAAGATGTCCTCCTCGCGGTCTCGATCGTGGGTGGGGTCGGCGCCGCCGCGCTGATCTTCGTACAGCAGCCACGGGCCCTCGCCATCGACCTCGTCCCCCTGCATCGTGTCGCCCGCGACGACCAGCGCGTACTCCTCCCGCGTCTCCAGGTTGTAGCCGTAGATGTCGTTGGAGCACGGACTCATGTAGTCGCAGTCGGGGGAGCAGCAGCGGAGATCGGTCCATGCAATCCAGGGGAACGTGACGGTGGCGAAGTACTGGAGGCCCGGCGCGTCGGTGATCTGGCGGCGCTCGCGCGTCAGGAGGTTGACGGCCACGATCTCCTGCGTCAACGGCTCGCCCGTCCCGGCGCCACCCCAACCCGCCTTGAAGGCCGCCCAACCGGCGTCCAGATCGGTCCGGATGACCCCTCCCCACACGCGCCGCCCCGTGATCGGTTCCAGGCTCAGGTTGATGATCTCGCCGGTCTCGACGTTCAGGGCGACCGCGTCCCAGTTGTACAGGCCGACCGTCTCCGGCCCCGCCCCGAGCGGATGCTCCCGCACGTCGCGCCAGACGATCCAGGGGTACTCGAGCGACACGTGGTTGATCCAGCAGGTCTGGGAGCCCAGCGTTCGGGATTCGCCCGATGCGAATCCCCACCGTTCACCGCTCTCCAGGTCGAGCATCCGGATCTCGCAACGCTTCACGTCTGAGGACGGTCGCCATTCGGCGGCATACGCCGCCCTGGATGCCTCCAGGGCGGGATCGTGGGCCACTCCCCAGTTGCCCTCCGGGGTTCTCGCGTCGTCGAGCAGCGTCAGACACCCGGTTGACCGTCGAAGCTCCCACAGCGGGGTCCCCGGGTCCCCGCCGCTGAACACGATTCTGTCGCCGAAGCCGGCCACGCTCAGCAGTCCCTCTTCCACCTCGTCCACCGACAATCGCCGGCATGTCACGCCCGGCGAGGCGCCGGCCCGCGTCTCGCCGGTGACGACGTAGTCGCACCCGGCGACGTCATGCCCCTCGTCCCGCGGGGCGTCCTCGAACGTCTCCAACGTCTCGCCATCCCCGGAATCGCCATCGCCCTCATCGAAGCCGCCGTCGAGCCGGGCGTCGGCGTCGCTGCCGCACGGCATGCAGTGGCAAGCCCCGCCCGAGCAGCTTCCGTAGCACATCGCCGCGGCCCGGCACTGGGCTTCGCACGAGGCGAAGGTGCAGGCCTCCGTCTCCGTATCGTTCGTCCCCGGCGAGTCCGGGCAGCCGGAGCACGAGATCCCGGCGCCTGCGACGAGGATCGCAGCCAGGACGGGGACCGACCGCCTGCCGGCCATCCCCTACTGCCTCCCGGCGACCTGGAGTCGTCCGCGGTCCCAACGCACCGCCCACTGCCGCACGTCGGTCACGCCCTCGACCCACGCCCGCACGTCATGCTCCCCCACCCGAGCCCACGAACCGTCGAGTACCTGTGCCACGACCGCCGTTTGTCGGCCGGGGAGGTTGACGTAGAGATGCCGGCCTTCGACCGCCATGTCGGTCGCGAGGCCGACCGGCACCGTGCCGCCGACTTCCGGGACCAGGCCGTTGCCGAAGTCGAGCACGTACAGGACGCCGAGCAGCTCGACGAAGAGCCGGTGGTCGGAATACGCCGCGGCCGACCGGCCGAAGGCTCCACAGGCGCCGAGCCCGTCGCACAGCCGGTCGATGCTCCGTTCGAACCACCCGCACCCGCTGCAGGAGACGATCTCCAGGTGGTCCCGGAAGGGAAGCAGTCGAAACCGGGCGAGCACCACGGGCGCGGACGGCTCCGAGAGGTCCACCGTCGCGATGGAGCGCAACCCGACCACGACGGCCAGCGTGCCGTCCACGAACACCCGGCGGACCCTGCCGCACGCCTGGACGGCGGCCAGCAGGGCGCCGTCGGCTTCGGAGTAGACCGACACGCCGGCGTCATCGGCGACGAGCCATGCGCCCGGCGCGACCGCCAGATCATGCCCGGCCCGCCGCAACCGAACCATCCGCTCCAGCGCGGGATAGCCGTCCGGCCCGAAGCGGTACTCCTCGATCCGATCGCCCGCGAGCACGAGCAGGTCGGTGTCGTCGCGGGCCATCGCGCGCACGCCGTGCATCCGCGGCTCCCAGGCGATCGAACCGGGAGCCACCGGAGGCCGACAGACAAGCCGACCGCCGTCGCAACGGAGCCGGCCGTAGTCCGGGAAACCGCCGGACCCGGTGCTGCAACGGGCGCCGAACATCCACTCCGGGGCCGTGTCGCCGTTGCAGTCGGCCGCCTCGTCCGAGCGCTCCACTGCCGACTCCCAGAGGCCGCTGCGCATGCTCCACGAGAGGGTCGACGCCGTCGCCGTGGTGCGATTCGCGATCACCGTCGGTTCGCGCGTCCGCGGGTGGAGGTACAGCGTCTCGCGGCCCGTCGCCGGGGGGCAATGCGAGCCGGTGCAGGGGGCCCCGAGGCTCGTCCATGTCCGCGTGCCGAGATCGAACGACCACAGATCGGTCAGGCCGCGCCCGAAGGCGTCGGTCCCGCCGTAGACCACGAGGCCGTTCCTCCGGGCGTCGTAGGTCACGGCGGGCGCCATCCGGGGCGTCAGGCCGAACCCCGCCGCCGGGATCCGCTCGGCCTCGCCCGTGTCGAGGTCCACCCGGACGACATCCGCGGTTGTTCCCAGGCTCGTCCTGCCGCCCACGAGCCACAGAGCGTGACCGACCTGGACGCTTCCCGCATGGGCCAGGCCTTCACCGGCGCCCGGGAGGATGCCGACCAGCGACCAGCCGGAGGGCCACGGGCCGGTCTCGCCGGGCGCCACGTCCGCCGGCGGCCGCCAGCTCGCCTGCTCGTCGTAGACCCAGATGTCGTCCAGCGGGCCCGTCGGGCCCTCGCCGCCGACCAGCAGCAGCCGGCCGGCCGGACGAACGACACCGTCGGGAGGAGTCGCGAGGCCGAGCGCGACGTCGACGTTCGGGCAGAATCCGTCGCAGAGTTGCCCCGGCGTCGTCGCGGGGCCTGACCCGCTCCCGGCGCAGACCAGCGTGGCCCCGGCGCGTTCCGACGGCCACGGCCCGTTGGCGTGCACCGGCGATGCCTCGAAGAACGCCGTCGTACCCTCGGGCAGCGGGCCGCTGGAGAGCGGTACGAGCATCCCCTCGGAACCCACGTAGGTCTTCGTGCCGACCTCGTCCAGGACGGCAAGCTGTGCCGCCCACATCTGGTCGGTCGCCCGGTTCGCGGCATCGCGGCCGCCGAAGATCCAGTAGCGGTTCGGATCCCGGTTCGCGTCGTAGGCGAAGGCCGCGGCGAAGTCCTTCAGCTCGAACACGGAGCCGGTGGCCAGCTTGGTCCCGACGACCCACGAGAGCCGGGCCGAATGCGGATCGAAGCCGCTGACCGCCAGACCCACGACTTCCGTGTCCGGCTCATCGTCGAAGAACAAGGAATCGGGCCAGCCCCAGCAGTCGGCCGCGTAGCACCACCGTTCGAGGATGTCGAGAAGCGGACTGGACCGGGCCGCGAACATGCCGTCCTCGTTGATTTCCCACGGCGAGGTGATGCTCGTCCCGCCCCCCACCGGCGGCGGCTCGGCCACGCCCGACCGCAGCCGTATCCCGACCGGGTTGACCCAGGTCCAGCCGGTGTAGGTGTTGCCGTACGGGTTGTCGTAGCCATCGAACCGAAGCGGGGTTGCGTCCGGCTTGAACCACATCCGGACGTATTTCGCGCCGGGAGAGAACTCGGGCTGGCTGATCCAGTTCCACTCCTGCTCGGTCACGCGATCGGTCGACTCCGCGCTCCCGGCCGGCCGGTAGTACTCGCGCAGCCCGACGTTGCTGAATCTCTTCCCGGCCAGTCCCGCCGACCGATCGAATCGGTAGGCCTGGGAGTACGAGTACAACCCGTACTCCCATCGCCGGCCGCCATAGGCGGCGTCGGTCCAGCGGCCCGCACTCTGGCCATCGTCTCTACAGTTCGTGTCGAAACACGTGGAGTCCGACCCTGCGACCGCATTGCGGTACTCGATTTCGTCGCAGTAGCATCCACGCACCTTGGTGCGCAGGGTCACGGCGCCCGGGTCCGCCGCCGAGACGGATCCGACGGGGCACACGAACGCCTGGAGCGGCTCCTCGTCCGGCGCGACGAACCAGCCCTCGCCGGTGTCGAAGGGAACTTCGATCTCCGGTTCGACGTTGCCTTCCGCGGACGCGACGCCGCACGAATCGACGCACGGCATCCAGTCGCAGGCGTCACCCACGCCCTTGGCGTCCGGCCTGGGTGGTTCCGCGAGTCGGCCGTCGGCCCGCTCGTCCGCCGCGTTGCAGTTCCACTGGTCCCGGTTGGGGTGGTGTTCGCAGTTGTCGCAGCGGTCGCCGATGCCGTCCCGGTCGAAGTCGTAGGGATGGGCGCTCGTCCCGCCGGCGACCGTGGAGGGGCCGCCTGCCGCGGGAATCGTCGCTTCGTCCACGGATCGCGAACCTCCGGGAAGGTCGTACGTCGACAGGCGCGGACAGAGATCGCAGTGATCGCCCACGTCGTCGCCGTCGGAGTCCCCCACGACGGCCGGTCCGTCGCCCGGCGACCGGTTGTAGTCGAAGGACCGGCGGGGCAAGGCCGAATGGAGATCGCGTCGGCTGAAGAACGCGCAGAGGTCGCAGAAGTCGGAGATGGTGTCCCCGTCCGAATCGGCCGTTCCCGTGGTGTTGCGGTAGGTGGGACAGCCGTCCACGTGGTCGGGGGCGGTGTCGCAGTCCAGGTCGCTGATCACGTCAAACCGCAGCCGGTCCGTCCCGTCCGCCGCGTCGGCTTCCAGCCCGACGCCGACGAACTCGAACCTCGCACCCTCGGTCAGCCTGTTGACTTGGTCGAGCGGACCGCCCAGGGCGTTCCACCAGAGTCGGCTTGCACCGGCAGAACCCTCGATGAGGCGCACCGCTCCGTATGGCGCGCCCAGAACCCGCAAGTAGTTGAAGTTCGCCTCGGTCATCTCCAGCGTGCCAGCCTGATACCAAGGCCGTCCCGGCGGGTCAGGCTCCAGGATCGGCGGCAGGAAGCTCAGATATCCGTGCACGAACCTCGCGACTGCCCGGGTCAGATCGCGCATCGCCCCCAGCGCGTCGTCGTGGGCCTCTTCCTGCGCGAACTCGAGGTAGTCAAGAATGTTCGCCGGCTCCAGAACGGTGAAGTCGTGGCCTTCTCGCTCCACCGTGATCGGCCGGTCCGTCGATATGACCGCTATCATGTCCGCGACGCCACCCACCACCCAAAGGCCGGTGAGGTAGTACAAGATAGTGGCCTCCCAAACCCACGCCTCGGTCCAACTCCGCCAGTCCCAACGCATTCGGTAGGCCGGATAGGCTTCGGCATCCAGCGGGGCGGCCATCCGCAGGTTGTGGGTGCCCCACGTGGCCGCGAAACTCCAAGGTTCGAAGCCCTCCCATCGAGTCGCGGGGGCGCTGTTTGCAGCCGGGCACGTGCCGCCATCGCAGTCCGATCCGACGGCGCAGTGCATCGGGCCCGGTTCGAACGGAAGCAGAACGTGACCATCAACATAGGTCCAAACGATATCGACAAAGTACTCAAGCTCGTCCCTTAGCGTCAGCGAGACATTCAGACGATACGACAGATCCAGCACGGGGCGGCGGTCACCGGGTTCCGGTGACGGTATCCATCTTGCCTGCACATCTCCCAGCCGGAACACCAGTCCGCTCAAGGCGTTCCTGATGTCCGTGAGCTGCGCGTTGAAGGACGCGATCGGATCGCAGTCCTGGAAGTTGTCACCACCGCGGTCGACGATCGGGCAGACCGTCGCTCGCCCAACCGTCGCGAGTTGGCAAGCCAGCGGACAGTCGTTCCTGGTGGTGATCCTCGGATCGACCCACTCCGGGTCCCTGCTTTCGTCCAGATCCGGGTTTCCGTCGCACACATAGCCAAGGGTGGCCGGGATGTCGTCCAATGGCAGGGCGAAGATCGGATCGTCATCTCGGCCAGCGAACGGCCCCTCCTCGATGAGCGACATGCCCGGACCGCGCGAGGCCATGACCGACAGTGCGTCCACCCAAACTCTGACGGAGCGCATCACGAGCAGGTCGACCTCGATGGTCACGTGCCGAAGATACTCGGACAGCGAGGCCAACATCTCGTTGCCGGTGTGCCACTCCTCCAAGACCGGCATCCACTCCCCCGTTCCGCGTGTGATGAGGCGCGAAGCCGAGCGGGGAGTCAGCCAACTGGCAACCCCCCCCCCGCGACGGTCATGGTTCGACAGCCGGGGAGCGAAGCGCTGGCAACCGACAGCAACACGGCCACAACGACTACCACCTTCGTGCGCTCCATCCGTACCTCCCCAGCCGGCATGGAGACCGTGCCAAGACGCCGACGTTCGCAAGCATACGCTCTGGCGTCCAACCGGGCAAGGCCGGCCGCGGCGGGGTGATGTACGGACGTTTGTGTCAGGGCAAGGGAAGGGGGTATCTCCTCTCATGACCATGAAAAACAGAAAGGAGAAACCCCCAGATGAAGTGCGCGCTAGCGATCCAGACCCTACGTCGAGCGGACCGGGTGATCAAG